>CAZNTY010000029.1:0-8208 GCA_964576085.1 uncultured Undibacter sp.
ACCTCGATCCTGAAATGCGGGCCGGAGCAACTGCGCGCGCTCGGGCCCGCCGCCGTCGCGCTTGGCCAGGCCGAAGGCCTCGATGCGCACGCGCGCTCGGTATCAATCCGCCTCAATCCGACATGAGCGCCGCCAGGAACAGGCAGCGGCTCATCAAAATCGAGCTCGACGAGGACTCGATCGGGCGCTCCAATCCGGACGTCGAGCACGAACGCGAGATCGCGATCTACGACCTGCTCGAGCAGAATGTCTTCGCGCCGATCGGCGACGAGTCCGGGCCCTACGTCCTGCGCCTGAAGGTCGACGGCGCGCGCCTGATGTTCGACATCCGCCGCGAGGACGGCAAGCCGGTGGTCGCGCATCTGTTGTCGCTCTCGCCGCTGCGTCGCATCGTCAAGGACTACTACACGGTGTGCGACAGCTACTATCAGGCGATCCGCACCGCGACGCCCGACAAGATCGAGGCGCTCGACATGGGACGTCGTGCCATCCATGACGACGGCTCGCGCATCCTGATGGAGCGGCTCAAGAGCAAGGTCAGCGTCGATCACGACACCGCGCGGCGGCTGTTCACGCTGGTCTGCGTGCTGCACTGGAAGGGTTGAGCGGTGAGCGTCGCCGCCGCTTTCTTTCACCTCTCCCATAGGGAGAGGTCGCGCGCCGAAGGCGGGCGGGTGAGGGGTTGTGACTTATCGAGGGGCCGTAACCCCCTCACCGCGACCCTCTCCCCAAAGGGGAGAGGGAGTATGCCGAGTTCGCGGCCAGGTGGGTCATGACATGAGCGCCACGCGGCCGCGGGCGGTGCTGTTTGCCTGCCAGATGAATGCCGTGCGCTCGCCGATGGCAGCCGCGCTGATGCAGCAGATGTTCGGCTCGGCCTTTCGCGTTGCCTCGGTCGGCGTCCTGCCGGGCGATCTCGATCCTTTCGTGGTCGCCGTCATGGACGAAATCGGCATCGATATCTCGAAGCACAGGCCCACCGATTTCGAGACCTACGAGGACATCGAGGGACTCGACTTCGACTTGATCGTCACGCTGTCGCCGGGCGCGCATCACAAGGCGATGAGTCTCAGCCATCGTGTGCCGGCGACGATCGAATACTGGCCGACGCCGGACCCAACCGCGGCCGAAGGCAACCGCGAGCAGCGTCTCGACGCATACCGCACCGTCCGCGACCAGTTGATGCGGCAGATCAGGGAGCGATTTGGCGGCTCCGCAGGCGTTAATGAATAATCCGCTCGGGCGGATGCGTCAGTTGAGAAACGGCGCACCTTCCATTAGCTTGCCTTCTCCATGATCGGCCGTCCGAAATTCGTCCTCGCCTCCGGTTCTCCGCGCCGTCTCGCTCTCGTCAACCAGGCGGGGATCGAGCCGGACGCGCTCAAGCCGGTCGACATCGACGAGACGCCCAAGCGCGGCGAGCTGCCGCGCGCCTACGCCAATCGTCTTGCGCATGCCAAGGCCTTCGCCGCGCTCGAAGCCGTAAAGCTTGATGATGAATTGCGCGGCGCGTTCATCCTTGCCGCCGACACGGTGGTCGCGGTCGGACGGCGCATCCTGCCGAAGGCGGAAATGCTGGACGAGGCCGCGCAATGCCTGCGGCTGTTATCCGGCCGCAACCATCGCGTCTACACGGCGATCTGCGTGGTGACGCCGCGCGAGGCGTTCCGACAGCGGCTGGTCGAGACGCGGGTGCGCTTCAAGCGTCTCAGCTCGGAGGATATCGAGACCTATCTCGCGTCGGGCGAATGGCGCGGCAAGGCCGGCGGCTACGCGGTGCAGGGCATCGCCGGCACCTTCGTCGTCAAGATCGTCGGCTCCTACACCAACGTGGTCGGCCTGCCGCTCTACGAAACCATGGCGCTGCTCGACGGCGAAGGTTATCCGATCCGGTTTGGCTGGCTCAACGCGGTGTGAAACCGCTTGTCATCACCCGCGGAAGCGGGTGATCCAGCGTTTTTACAAACATTGGATTGTCTGCTTTCGCGGACAATGACACCGGCTATCATGCGCATGAGACGGGAGCCGGTATGAACATCGCGTCCTGGGTTCATCGTGCAGGAGTGAGCGAGCCGGGCCGGCCGGCGGTCGGTTACGGCGCGCGCGTGGCGCGGACCTATCGCGACCTGGCGCTGCGCGTGGGGCGGCTCGCCGGCGGCCTGCGCCGGCTCGGCTTGCGGCCGGGCGACCGCGTCGCGATCGTCGCCAAGAACTGCGTCGAGTACGTCGAAGCCGTCAATGCGATCTGGCACGCCGGTCTTGCCGCGGTGCCTGCCAACGCCAAGCTGCATGGCCGCGAGCTCGGCTATATCCTCGAGCAGTCCGGCGCACGCGCCTGCTTCGTTTCGTCAGGACTCGACGGCGAGATCGCGCCGCACGCGCCGACAAGTCTTGAACATCTGATCGTGCTCGGCAGCAGAGATTACGAGGCGCTGCTGGCGGCGGATGCGATCGCGGTCACGCCGCGCGACAGCGGCGATCTCGCCTGGCTGTTCTACACCTCCGGCACCACCGGACGGCCGAAAGGCGCAATGCTCAGTCATCGTGCGCTGGCGCAGTGCGCCTTCGCCTATCTCAGCGAGGTCGATGCCACCGCGCCGGGCGACGCCATTCTGCACGCGGCGCCGCTCAGTCATGGATCTGGCCTTTATATGATGCCGCACGTGGTGCGGCTCGGCATCAACGTCATCCCGGAATCCGGCGGCTTCGAGCCGGACGAGATTTTCGCGCTGTTCGCGGCCTGGCCGCGCGTCTCGATGTTCGCGGCGCCGACCATGGTGAAGCGCCTGGTCGATGCGGGCGCCGACTGCGATCCGGCGACCATCCGCACCCTCGTCTGGGGCGGCGCGCCGATGTATGTCGAGGACGTGCGCAGGTCGCTCGACCGTTTCGGACCGCGGCTCGCGCAGATTTACGGCCAGGGCGAAAGCCCGATGACGATCACGCGGCTGACCAAGGAGGAGATTGCCGACAAGGATCATCCGCGCTGGCTGGATCGGCTCGGTTCGGCCGGTAGGCCCTTTGCCTGCCTCGACGTCGCCGTGGTCGACGGCGACGACCGCCCGCTGCCGGCCGGCGAAACCGGGGAGATCGTCTGCCGCGGCGACGTGGTGATGTCGGGCTACTGGCAGAACCCCGATGCCACCGCGCAGACGATGAAGGGCGGCTGGCTGCACACCGGCGATGTCGGCGCCTTCGACGCGGACGGCTATCTGAGCCTGAAGGATCGTTCCAAGGACGTCATTATCTCCGGCGGCTCGAACATCTATCCGCGCGAGGTCGAGGAGGTGCTGCTCAGGCACGGCGGCGTGCGCGAGGTCTCGGTGATCGGCCGCGCTGATCCCGACTGGGGCGAGGTTGTTGTTGCCTATGTCGTCGGTGACGCGTCGCCGGTGGAACTCGACGCGCTGTGTCTTGCGGAAATCGCTCGATTCAAGCGGCCGAAGGACTATGTCTTCATCGACGCGCTGCCGAAGAACAACTACGGCAAGATACTCAAGACCGATCTGCGCCAGCGCGACAAGTCGCGCACTCCGGCGAGGCCATCCAATGGCTGACAAGCTCTGCCCGATCTGCAATAAGCCGGCAGCAGCGGCATTCAAGCCGTTCTGCTCGCGCCGCTGCGCCGATGTCGACCTTAACCGCTGGCTGTCCGGCGCCTATGCCATTCCGGTCAGAGAAGACGACGACGAGGATGGCGAAAAGCCGAAAGATACGGAGCAGCCGGAATGAACGATATAACCTGGCCCGACCGGCTCTATGACGTCCTCAAGCGCGCCGGCGTGCGGCAGGTCGGCTACGTGCCGGATGCCGGCCATTCGCGGCTGATCGAGCGCTGCCGCGCCGACAAGGACATGCACGCCGTCTCGCTCACCACCGAGGAGGAAGGCATCGCGCTCGCGGCCGGCGCCTGGCTCGGCGGCGAGCGCGCGACGCTGCTGATGCAGTCGAGCGGGGTCGGCAACTGCATCAACATGCTGTCGCTGGCGCGAAGCTGCCGCTTCCCGATGCCGATGTTCATCACCATGCGCGGCGAGTGGGAGGAGTTCAATCCGTGGCAGGTGCCGATGGGGCAGGCGGTCGAGCCGGTGCTCAAGCTCTGCGACGCCGAGGTGCTGCGCGCGCGCAAGCCTGAGGAGGTCGCCGGCATTGCCGAGCGCGCGCTGCAATCGGCCTACGGCGATGAGCGCATCGTCGCTGTGCTGCTGTCGCAGGAGCTGATCGGCAAGAAGGTGTGGGTGAAATAATGTCGCTGGAACGCCGCGCCGCGATGGCGGCCCTGGTCGCGAACCGCTCCGATGATCTGCTGGTCGTGCCAGGCTTGGGCTCGACCACCTGGGACCTCGCCGCCGCCGGCGACAATCCGCGCAACTTCTACCTGTGGGGTGCGATGGGAGGCGCCGCCATGATCGGCCTCGGCCTCGCCTTGGCGCAGCCCAAAAAGCGCGTCGCGGTCATCTCCGGTGATGGTGAGATGTTGATGGGGCTCGGTGCGCTGGCCACCATCGGCGTGCAGAAGCCGTCGAACCTTGCCGTGATCGTGTTCGACAACGGTCTTTACGGCGAGACCGGTGGCCAGCCGAGTCACACCCAGTCGGGCGTCGATCTCGTCACGATGGCGCGCGGCGCCGGCTTTCCCGCCTGCTGTGATGTCGAGGATGAGGCCAGCCTCGCCGCGCTGGCGGCGCGGCTCAAGGACTTCGAGCAGACTTTGTTCGCCCGCGTGCGGATCGCGACGGAGGAGGCGCCGCGCGTTCTGCCGGAACGCGACGGGGTGGCGCTCAAGAAGCGGTTCCGCGCCGCGCTTGGACTGGAGGCGTGAGGTTTCCACTTGGCTGGGCGCGACAGAGGCGGCCCGACAGGTGGACAGCCCGCTGCGCGGCCTTTATAACGCGGCGCTCTTCCGATCCGCCGGCTCCCGGCGGATTCCGGCGCCCAGGTAGCTCAGTTGGTAGAGCACGTGACTGAAAATCACGGTGTCGGTGGTTCGATTCCGCCCCTGGGCACCATGACTGTATTCCTATGGCGCGGATTTCCGTAAATCCGTATTTCCATCCCGTTGCTGACGAGATGGAGCAGCGACGTGAGTGTTAGTTTGACGTGAATCTACGCAAGCCAATTCCGCCGGAAAGCGGCGGTCGAGAAGCATGAGTGCGATATAAGACGGCGTTGAGCGGTGCCAAGCCGATCAACAAGTCATCGAGTATTGCGGGGCGTGCGACGCCTCCAGGAATGCGCGGCTTCGCCAGGTAAGGCGAGAATGGCGAGTGGCATTTCGTCAAATAGTCGCTTGAGGGCAAACGCAGAAACTCGCCGATCACGTAGAAGGTCAACATGGCTTTCAATGTCTTCGGCTATGTCAAAGTCCCACCAATGCGGCCAAACGCGGCCCAGGTCGGTCTTCGCGCCGAAATGCCGCCCGACGACGACGGCAATGGCGCGTGACCGGTGCCGGCGCATGTAGCCCACGATATGTCGAGAATCCCTGCCGATGATCTTCAACGGCGCATAGTCACCTTCGGCAAACACATCGGCATGCTCGCGGCGGATCTCGAGCAGCTTCCTCGAAAGCGCGAATTTGATTTGGCCGTTGCGCCAATCTGAGGATGCACTTGCAAGATTAAGGTCTTGAGTCAGGAGAAGTCCGCGCTCGCCGTAATGGACCGGGCGCCGATTATCCGGATCCACAAGCGAGAAGTCCCATAATTCGGTTCCTTGATAGAGGTCGGGAACGCCGGGAAGGGTGAACTTGAGCGCCAGTTGGGAGAGACTGTTCAGTGCGCCGAGAAGGGCCGTCCTCTGTGCAAGGTCACTGAAGGAGCGAATGAAAGCTTCGGATTGATCCGGGTCAAGAATCGCAGCAACGAAGTCGGTAAGGGCCGCCTCATAATCCGCGTCTGGGTTGGTCCAGCTCGTTTCCTGTTTACCTTCGCGCGCCGCCTTGAGTGCGTAGGCCTTGACTCGTTCTCTAAAGGAGCCGTCGGGGCCAGCATCCGGCCATGCGCCGATCAGCGTCTGATAAAGCATGTATTCGTGGCCGGCCGAAGGCGCTCGTGCCCCCGAGGGCTGTCGCCGCAAGAACTTGGTATTGAGTTTTGCCCAATGGTGAACTGCCTGATCCCAGTCGTTGGGCATCTCTGCCAGCGCGAGAATTCGCATCCGCCCGTCCTCGCCGCGCTTGGTATCATGCGTCGCGGTCGTCACGAGGCCATGACGCTCCTGATTTAGAAACTGGATCTGCGCCAGGTGGAAGTGCTCGAGTCCCGGTCGCGGCTGTGCCGGATCGCCTCCAACCTCGTTGAGAGCGAGAAGACGGCCGTAGCGATAGAAGGCCGTATCTTCCAGCGACTTTGCCATCAACGGTCCGGTGAATTGTTGCAGCTTCAGCGCGAAATCCCGCACGCGTTTTGCGCTGTAACCGCGATCGCGAGCGAGGTCGCAGGTGACCGCGTCGCAAAGGAAATCGAAAATGTCAGGATCTGGACCGGTCCAGCTCCTCCGAGCACGGGAGATGACATTCTTAATTACCCTGCGATCCTGGTCGGACGTCCGTGTTGCGGTGACGTAGGTCCGATAAATCGGAAACTCGATCACATAGGCGCGCAGCGCCGCTCGCAGCCGGTCGGGGATATAGTCCCGCGAACTGTAGTGGCCCGCAGCAATGCGGCCGAGTGCCCGGGTGAGCACGGTGAATTCGCTCGCCAGCATCGTCTCGAGCACGCGTGATTTTGCTGCTGCCAGAATTTTCTGAAAGCTCGCGGGTTCGCCTGTGAATTCACGCCAGGTGCGCTCCATCGCCGGTAATCCTTCGGCATCGAGCAAAACGTCAGAAATGAGATTAAGTCGCTCGTAGCCGGTCGTGCCGTCGACGCCGCGAAATTGCGGCACTGGCTCGTCTGCCGCTAGGATTTTTTCAATAAGGATATAAAAGCCGTCGGTCTTGGTTTGGGGGCGCACCCGATGAATCAGCTCGAGCAGGCGGCGCGTGTACTGCGCCGGGTCGCGCAAGCCGTCGATGTGATCGAGCCGAATGCCCTGAAGCTTGTTCTCTGCGATGAGGCGCGCCACGAGCGTGTGCATCGCATGGAACGTAGCCGGATGCTCGGGCCGCACGCCGGCGAGGTCATTGATATCGAAGAAACGTCGATAGTTGATGGCGGAGAAAGCTACGCGCCAATATGCGAGATGGTAAGCTTGGCGTTCGAGCAGGCGATGCAGCAATGCCCAGCCTTCGTCGGTATCGCCGCGATAGGCGGCCAGTCCCTTACAAACGACATCCGCGGCGCGGGCTTCAGCAAGCGCGTGCTTGAGTAATGGCGCGTCAGAATAGGATGGTGATGAATGCTCGCGATAGCGCTCGGCGATCGCGAGCAGACGCTGTCCGGCGGACGTTGCTTCGGCATTTGCCGCGGCGACGACAGTTCGCAGGATCTCGCTGTAACGCTGCGGATTGACCGGCAGCTTATGATCGAAATACCAGGCGGAAAAGGTTCCGGCGTCAGGATCGAACCTGATTTGAATCCTTCCTTGGCGCAGCGCATCTCCATAGGGTTCGCCGAGAATAGGCAGCAGCACGCCGGGCTGCCTGCGATAAGGCAAGCCGTACCAGTCGATATCGAAGGATGCGGCGTGCGGAGACTTCGGTCCCCACTCCAGCACGTCGAGCCACCAAGCATTTTCGGAAAACCCGACGCCCATATGGTTGGGGACGAAATCGAGGATGAGGCCCATATCGGCATCGCGCAGCGCAGCCGACATTTCTTCAAAACCGTCTTCACCGCCCAGTTCTGGGTTGAACCTGTTGTGATCGACAATATCGTAGCCATGGGTCGAGCCGGGGCGCGCCGCCAGGAACGGTGACGCATAAAGATGAGAAATGCCCAATGCTTTCAAATAAGGCACCAGCGCCGAAGCCTGTTTAAAATCGAAGTCCTTCGTAAGCTGAAGCCGGTAGGTCGCAACGGGAATGGCGCGTGGCATCACACCGGTCCCAGTCCAGCCCAAACGGATCGGCGCATTGATCCCTTTTGCCATTCCTGCTGCCAGATGGGCTGATCAATCGTTGCGCCGACGTCTGGACGCTCTATGCCCGAGAAGTTCGCGACGATATGGAGGGCCCGGCGTGCCGTCTCCCACTTGGCAATAAGGATGTTATTCTCGAATCGCGCGACCGTCCGTGCCGGCAAAATCTGGGCCGTTAGCGGCACG
>CAZNTY010000030.1:0-1898 GCA_964576085.1 uncultured Undibacter sp.
ATGCGAATGTGTACTCCCACAATCACGACCTGAATGACGGAATGATCGTAACCAATCACTCCACCGAGATTGGGCCGCATGCCCGGGTTACCTACCATGCCACGGTCCTCAGCGGAGTCCGCGTCAATGAACATGGAATGGTGGGTTCGATGGGAGTTGCTTCCAAGGATGTGCCTGCCTTTAACGTTGTGGGGGGCATTCCTGCCAAGACCATCAAGGTAAAGACCATCGCTCCGGAGAAGTCGCACAAGTGAACCGGGCCGGGTTTACCTGTCGTATAGCTTGAAAGAATTCTGGAAAGACTAAAGAAACAGTTTGCTTACATATGGCTCTCGACTTTTTAGGTAATCTTCAACGCACTCACACCTGCGGCGTTCTCAGTGCCGCCGAAGCAAACGCTACCGTCACGCTCATGGGATGGGTGAACCGGCGGCGCGATCTGGGCAGTCTTATCTTCGTGGATGTGCGCGACCGCACCGGCGTTACGCAGGTTGTGTTCGACCGCGAAACCAATCCCGCGGCCCATGAAAAGGCCGGCCAGTTGCGCTCGGAATTTGTGATTGCGGTCACGGGCACGGTGAAGAAGCGCGATCCCGATACGGTGAATCCCAACCTCGCCACCGGACAGGTTGAACTTGTCGTCCGCGAGCTCCTCATCCTCAATACCTCGCAGCATCCACCGTTTTCCCCGGCGGAGAACGACATTGCCAACGAGGAAGTTCGCCTCAAATACCGCTACCTCGATCTGCGACGCGAGCCCATGCAGTACAACATCGAGCTCCGGCACAAGATCGCTCTTGCCGTGCGGCAGTATCTTGCTGGCGAAGGCTTCCTGGAAATCGAAACCCCCTTCATGACGCGTTCCACCCCCGAGGGCGCGCGCGACTATCTCGTTCCCAGCCGCGTGCACCAAGGCAGCTTCTACGCGCTTCCGCAGTCTCCTCAGCTCTTCAAGCAGATTCTCATGATCTCGGGCTTCGACAAGTACTTCCAGATCGTGCGCTGCTTCCGCGACGAGGATTTGCGCGCCGACCGCCAGCCCGAGTTCACCCAGATCGATCTCGAAATGACCTTCGCCCGTCAGGAGATGGTCTTTGCCGTGGTCGAGGGGTTTCTTACCAAGGCATTTGAAGTTGCGGGCGTAACCCTGCAAACCCCATTTCTCCGCATGACCTATGACGAGGCCATGCGCCTCTACGGCAGCGACAAGCCCGATCTCCGCCTTCCTGCCATGACCGATGTCCGCGAGGCATTTTCACCCGAGGCCCGCGAGCAGCTCAAAACCGGCAATTCGCCCATCATGGCGATTCGCATCCCCGGCGTGGGTGATCTCTCCCGCAAGGAGCGCGATGACATCCGTCCTCTTTTTGGGGAGCGCAAAGACGCGCGCCTGTTCGAGGATTCCAAGCGCCTGGAGAAGACCTTCCCCGATGCCATGGAGAAGGTTCATCGCATGGCCGGCACTCAACCCGACGATCTGGTTGTGCTCGTGGCCGGATCGCAGCAGCCGGATTTTCATCCCACCGGAAACATCGCTGGCCCGGCGGTTGCGCAGCACGATCTTCCCATCTATACCGCTGCGGGCGCGCTGCGCATGACCCTTGCGCAAAAGTATGCCGACCGCCACAAGCTCTTCGACGGCGGACGCAAGGATGCCGCTTCTTACCGCTTCCTGTGGGTTACGGATTTCCCCATGTTTGAGTGGAACCCCGACGCGAAGCGCTGGGAGGCCGCCCATCATCCCTTTACATCGCCTCACGATGAGGACATGCACAAGCTCTCCGGCGGACTCGAAGCCACGCTCAATCACGATTCCGAACTTGGCTCCGTCCGCGCCCTTGCCTACGACGTGGTGCTCAACGGCACCGAACTTGGCTCCGGCTCCATTCGTATTCACC
>CAZNTY010000031.1:0-1624 GCA_964576085.1 uncultured Undibacter sp.
AATATCTTCGATCAGAGCGATTATTTTTTGGCGGGACTCGTTCGATTGAATCCGGAAAAACGCCTGGCTGAGCCGGTTGATGTCGATCAGCTCGCTATAGCCAAGCTTTCTCTGCGCACGGCGCGTGGACCGGCGGCGGCCTGTCTTGCCGCCTGAAATCACTTTCGGAACGAAAGACACAGGCAGTACCTCCCTGCCCAAAAACTATTCGCGGGGAACACGCCTGTATATTGGTTCTCGGCTATCAATGAATATACGCGGGCAACGCTTACCGTCGTGCTCGTCCACCCACTTCAGCAGGCGAAGAACGGCGCTCGCACGAGTGTCTCACAATGGAAAATATTGGTGGGCCCGCCTGGACTCGAACCAGGAACCAGACCGTTATGAGCGGTCGGCTCTAACCATTGAGCTACGGGCCCGAAGGCTCGAATCCGAGCCCTCGCCAGAGAATATATGGCCTACCCGGCCAAAGCTTTAACGAAGAACCCCCCAGAAACAAAGTATTACCCCCACTCCCACAAGTACCCGGCCTGTGCTTTGATGATGTCTGGAGTATGCGGCAGGTGGCCCTGAGGGAGATTGGTATGCGTCATGTGGTTGCGCCGGCATTGCTGGCGACGGTTTCGCTTCTGTTTTCAACAGCGCTTCAGGCGCAGATGCCGATCCCAAAGGCGCCCGCAGCCGCGCCATCCGCGCCTGCGCCCGCCGCACCGCCGCCGATGCCGGTGGAGAAATGCGCAAATCCTGACGCGATCCCGATGTCGCGCACGGTTGAAATCGATACCACCGGCGGCCCCGGTTTCGGCTTCGAACATTTCAAGAATCACGACTTTCTGAAGGATCACGAGGTCGTTCTTACTTTCGACGACGGCCCGTGGGTAACGACGCCATCGGTTCTGAAGACGCTCGCCGACAATTGCATCAAGGCGACCTTTTTCATCATCGGCAAGCACGCGACCTATTATCCGAACATCCTGAAAGACGAGGCCGCTGCCGGCCACACGATCGGCTTCCATACCTGGAGTCATATGGTCCTGGAAAAGAAGCCGTTCGACGTCGCAAAGGAAGAGATCGAGAAGGGCCTATCCGCAGTGCAGTGGGCGCTCGACGGACAGCAGACGGCGCCGTTCTTCCGCTTTCCGGCGCTCAAGCATCCGCCGGAGCTCGTGAAATATCTCGGCGAGCGCAACGTCGCGATGTTCTCATGCGACTTCGACTCCTTCGACTTCAAGATGCACAAGCCCGAGCAGGTCATCAAATCGGTGATGGATAAGCTCGAGAAGCACAGCAAGGGCATCATCCTCATGCACGACTTCCAGAAAGCGACCGCGGAAGCCCTGCCCGAACTTCTCAAGCAGATGAAGGAGAAGGGCTACAAGGTTGTTCACATGCGGCCGAAATACCTGGTCAAGTCGCTGCCGGAATATGACGCGTTGCTGCAGAAGGAAATGAAACTCCCGACCGTCAACAACGCGCCGACCGACGAGATCGTGAAGACGGTCCAGTAGGACGAATCCTTGAGCGAAGCCGTCGCTTCCCCTTCGGCAGCGGCTTCGCGGCGCTACGATCTCTACACGCGCGGTGAAGTACGCTTCTTTTTCCGCTACCACGACGAAGGTGTGAT
>CAZNTY010000032.1:0-8873 GCA_964576085.1 uncultured Undibacter sp.
TTGTGGTTGAGCATCGTGAAGTACAGCGAGTCGGCGCCTTTAACGTCGACGAGCTGGCCGCGCGTGATATCGCCGACGCCCGGGCGTTCGACCTTGATCACGTCGGCGCCGAACCAGGCGAGAAGCTGCGTGCAGGTCGGCCCGGACTGCACGTGTGTGAAATCGAGGATGCGGACGCCGTCAAGCGCCTTGCCGGCCTGTCCGTATGGCTTTGTCGAGACTCGCGGCAGGCCGCTGCCGTTTTTGACTTTGGCCGACTTTTTCGATTTGAGTTTCACGACCTTCCTGGACGCCGCCCCGTTCTTTGCCTTTTGCTTCTTGCCTTTTGCCATTGCCGTTTCTCTCCGACCGAATTCCTGAACGTTGGTGGGTTATTTCTTCTTGAGCTTGCTCTGGGGATTGAGGTTGCCGATGCGGCCGCTCTCGCTGCCAGCCGCCGGATCAATCACCGCGTTGATGAGGGTTGGCTTTCCGCTGTCCATCGCGGCATTCACGGCGCGCTTGAGCTCGTCCGGGCTCGTTACATTGACGCCGACGCCGCCGAACCCTTCGATCATTTTGTCGTAGCGCGCGCCCTTGACAAACATCGTCGGCGCCGGATCCGAACCGGCGGAATTGACGTCGGTCCCGCGATAGATTCCGTCGTTGTTGAGGATCACGACGCAGACAGGCAGCTTGTAGCGGCAGATCGTCTCGATCTCCATGCCGGAGAAGCCGAACGCCGAGTCACCTTCGATCGCGAGCACCGGCTTGCCAGTTTCGATCGCCGCGCCGATGGCGTAGCCCATGCCGATGCCCATCACGCCCCAAGTGCCGACATCGAGCCGCTTGCGCGGCTGATACATGTCGATGATGCCGCGCGTGATGTCGAGCGCGTTGGCGCCTTCGTTGACCAGGATTGCGTCCGGCCGCTCCTTGACGATCGTGCGCAGCACGCCGAGCGCACCGTGATAATCCATCGGCACGTTGTTATTCATCAAACGCGGCGCCATCTTTGCGATATTTTCTTCGCGCTTTTTCGTGACGGTGGCGATCCATTCTGCCGGCGGCTTTGGCCAGGTACCGCCCATCTCCTTGAGCAGGGCCGACACGCAGGAGCCGACATCACCGACCAGCGGTGCGATGATCTCGACATTCGAATCCATTTCCTTTGGCTCAATGTCGATTTGAATGAATTTCCTCGGTGCATCGCCCCAAGTCTTGCCCTTGCCGTGAGACAGCAGCCAGTTCAGGCGCGCGCCGATCAGCAGCACGACGTCGCTTTCCTTGAGCACGGTCGAGCGCGCTGCCCCGGCGCACTGCGGATGCGTGTCAGGCAAAAGGCCCTTGGCCATGCTCATCGGCAGGAACGGCGCACCGCTCGCCTCGACGAACTGGCGGATCGCGTCATCGGCCTGCGCGTAAGCTGCGCCTTTGCCAAGGATGATCAGGGGCCGCTTGGCGTTCTTGAGCACGTCGATCGCGCGCTTGACCGCCTCGGGCGCGGGAATCTGGGCCGGCGCCGCATCAATGACCTTCACCAGCGATTTGCGTCCAGCCCCGGCATCCATCACCTGGCCGAAGAGCTTGGCCGGCAGATCGAGATAGACGCCACCCGGCCGGCCCGACACCGCGGCACGAATCGCGCGGGCGAGGCCGATGCCGATGTCCTGCGCGTGCAGCACGCGATAGGCGGCCTTGCACAGCGGCTTGGCAATGGCGAGCTGGTCCATCTCCTCGTAGTCGCCCTGCTGCAGATCGACAATCTCGCGCTCCGACGAACCCGACATCAGGATCATCGGGAAACAGTTGGTCGTCGCATGCGCGAGTGCAGTGAGGCCGTTGAGGAAACCCGGCGCCGACACCGTAAGGCAGAGACCGGGCTTCTTGGTCAAGAACCCCGCGATCCCCGCGGCATAGCCGGCGTTCTGCTCGTGGCGGAATGACAGCACGCGAATACCGGCCGCCTGCGCCATGCGGCCAAAATCAGTGATCGGAATTCCCGGTACGCCGTAGATGGTCGTCAGGCCGTTCAGCTTCAGCGCGTCGATGAGGAGATTGAAGCCGTCCGTCAGCTCCTGATCCGAAGCCTCGGGCTGCAACTTTACGGCGGCGTCTGACATCGGAAATCCTCCCGGTTCTTTTTGTTCAGTCTCAGCGCTCAGTCCAGGTATTCAATTCAGGTATTCAGTCCAAACATTCAGTCCAAGTAATCGGCATAACGCTTGACGTGCTCGGCAAGGCCGAGGGCGTGATCACGCACCAACTCTTCAGCACGGCGGGTGTCGCGCGCTTCCAGTGCTTCGATGATGTGCATGTGATCGCGGATCGAACGGTCGGCGCGATCTTTCTCGACGATGGTCTTGCGCCGGATCATCCGCATATGAGTGAAGAGATTCTCCGCGAGGTCGATCAGCACGCGGCAGCGGCTGAGCCGAATGATGCTCTGGTGAAATTCAATATTCACTTCGGAGTATTCGTCGAGCTTGGCATGCACCTCGCCGCTGACGAAGGTCGCGAACATTTTGCGCAGGCCGGCGATCTCCTCGTCGGTCGCGTCCTGCGTAATGAGGCGCGCCGCCATGCTCTCGAGCGCGGCCCATGCGGTGATCATCTCGATCACTTCCTGCTTGGTCTTGCGCACGACATAGATGCCGCGGCGCGGCACCGAACGGACGAAACCCTCGCGCTCGAGCTGCGCCATCGCCTCGCGCACCGGCGTCCGGCTGATACCGAAATCCTGCGCGAGCTTGCGCTCGTCGAGCCGGATGTCGTCGCGGCTGCGGTAGATGTCCATCGCGACGATGGCATTCTTCAGCGCCGCATAGGCCTGATGCTTGAAGCTCGGCGCCGTGTCGATCGGCGCCAGCACCGGACGCGGCGATGGGACCCGGGCCCGAGACGCGGTTCGCGACATCACACGACTGGTACGGTTCACGCTCATGGCTCTGGTATACAATATGCCAAGATAAAAAAGCGCGCGCAACCGGGCTTTTGACCAAGTCTAGAAAGTAACGGACACGACAGGGCCGGCCGGCGGCCCCATCGATTCAAGGGCCTTGAAACGCGACCGCCCGCGACAGGCGCGGGCGGGGCCGAGCGATACGTCGAAGTGCCTCTATTCGGCGACGGCAACAGCGCTTTTGCCGCCGAATATCTTGATCCAGACGTTCTGGATCACGGACCAGAACAGAGCGATCAAGCCGAGCAGCATGATTGTGCTGACCAGGGCATTCGACCAGAACACGCTGAAGCCGCCCTGCGATGCAAGCAGCGCTTGTCGGAAGGACTCCTCAGCCTTGTCGCCGAGCACGATGGCAAGCACCATTGGCGCCAGCGGATAATTGGTCTTCTTCATGAAATAGCCGGCGACGCCGAACACCAGCATCATCACCACGTCAAAGGTGTTGTTGTGGACCGTATAGGCGCCGATCGCGCAGAAGACCATGATGATGGGAGCGATGACGCTGAACGGGATTTTCAGAATCGAAGCAAACAGCGGCACGCAGGTCAGCACGATGATCAGGCCGACGATGTTGCCCATATACATCGATGCGATCAGGCCCCAGACGAAATCCGTCTGCTCGGTAAAGAGCAGCGGGCCAGGCTGCAGACCCCAGATCAGCAGACCGCCGAGCAGCACCGCCGCCGTCGGAGAGCCAGGAACGCCGAGCGAGATCATCGGCAGCAGCGCCGACGTGCCGGCGGCATGCGCCGCGGTTTCCGGTGCGACGACACCTTCGATCTCGCCGGTGCCGAACAGATGGCCTCGCTTCGAAATGCGCTTGGCAATGCCGTAGCTCATGAAAGAAGCCGGCGTCGCGCCGGCCGGACTGATGCCCATCCAGCAACCGATCAGGCATGAGCGCAGCGACAGCAGCCAATAGCGCGGCAGCTCGGTCCAGGTCTGCAGCACAACTTTCATGTTGAGCTTCGCCGTCTTGCCGCGGAAGCTGAGCCCCTCCTCCATCGTCAGCAGAATCTCGCCGATGCCGAACAGGCCGATCACCGCGATCAGAAAGTCGAAGCCATTAAGCATCTGCTGGACGCCGAAGGTCAGACGCAACTGCCCGGTGACCTGGTCGAGACCGACCGCACCGAGCCCAAAGCCCAGCATCATGGACGCGATGGTCTTGAACGGCGGCTCCTTGCTCAGCCCGACGAAGCTACAGAATGCCAGAAAATACACGGAGAATATCTCCGGCGGACCAAACTTCAGGGCAAAGCTCGCGACCAGCGGCGCGACCAGCGTGATGACGATGACCGCAAACAGCGCGCCGACGAAGGACGACGTGAAGGCGGCGGTCAACGCCTCGCCGGCCTTGCCTTTCTGGGCCATCGGATAGCCGTCGAATGTGGTCGCCACCGACCACGGCTCGCCTGGAATGTTGAACAATATCGAGGTGATGGCGCCGCCGAACAACGCGCCCCAATAGATGCAGGACAGCATGATGATCGCCGAGGTCGGCGACATCGAGAAGGTCAGCGGCAACAGAATGGCGATGCCGTTGGCGCCGCCCAGCCCCGGCAGCACACCGACGACCACACCGAGCACAATGCCGAGCACCATCAGCGAAAGGTTGAACGGCTGAATGACGACCGCAAAACCGTGGAAGAGGTTGGCGATATCCTGAAGCATCTAGTAGCCCAGATAATTTTCGAGCGGTCCCTTCGGCAACGGCACCAGGAACCAGATTTCGAACATGAAGAAGGTCAGCAGCGGTACGACGATCGAAATGCAGACGACCATCATCCAGCTGTATTTGCCGAACCAGCGCATGAAGACGCCGATCAACAGGGCGGACGACACATAGATCCCGATATACGGAATGAGTCCGACGTAAACAGCCGTCGGCACGACGACCGAAAAGACCTGCTTGAGCTGACTCCATTCGGCGAAAATTTTCTTGTCGCCGGGCTTGGTGACCGCCGACGCGAGGTTCAACACGCAGGAGATCAGCACGATCAGGCTGACATAGAACGGGAAGAATCCCGCCCGCGGCCCCTCAGCGCCCCAGCCGATCCCGACTTTCATGCTGCCGTACATGCCAATAACGGCGAGGAGGGCCATGAAGACAGCCACTCCAATTTCCACGCTCCGGTGGGACGGCCCCGCCCCACCGGATTCATTGACGCTCTGGTTCATGTCGCTGTCGCTAGTTGGTCTTCGCCAGGAAGCCGGCTTCTTTCATCAAGCCTTCATGCAGCTTCTCAGCATTGGCGACCCATTTCACGTAATCATCACCGGTCATGAAGGTCTGATTGAACGCACCGTCGCTCATCAGCTTCTTCCATTCCGGTGTCTCGCGGACCTTCTTGAATAGGTCGATGTAGTAAGCGACTGCGTCCTTGCTGACGCCGGGAGGCGCAAAGAAGCCGCGCAGCATCACGTATTCGACGTCGAGGCCGGCGGACTTGCAGGTCGGGATGTCGCCCCACGACATGTCACCGGCGATCTTGTCATGATAGTCCAGCTTCTTGCCATCAAACACGCACAGCGGACGCAGCTTTCCTGCACGCCAGTGCGCCACTGCCTCGATCGGGTTGTTGACCGTCGAGTCGACGTGATTGCCAACGAGTTGCACCGCGACTTCGCCGCCGCCTTTATACGGAATATAGGTCAGCTTCTTGCCAGCCGCCTTTTGCACGGCGACCGTGATGATCTGGTCCTCCTGCTTGGAGCCCGTACCGCCCATCTTGAAGGTATTGTCCGGAGCAGCCTTGATGGCGTTCAGGTAATCTTGTGCGGTCTTGTATGGCTTGTCGGCGTTGACCCACAGAACGAACTCATCGAGCGCCATCATCGCGACCGGGGTCAGATCCTTCCAGTTGAACGGAATGCCGGTCGCAAGCGGCGTGGTGAACAGGTTGGATAGTGTGATGATTAGCTTGTGATCGTCGCCCTTGGAGTTTTTGGCGTCGAGAAAACCTTCGCCGCCGGCGCCGCCCGACTTATTGATGACCACGACCGACTGCTTCGACAGGCTGTGCTTGGCGATGATGCCTTGAACGGTGCGCGCCATCTGATCGGCACCGCCGCCGGTGCCGGCCGGGACGATGATCTCGATCGGCTTGGTCGGTTCCCACGCGCCGGCCGGTGCGCTCGTCAGTGTCAATGCACCGCCGAGGCCGAGCGCAGCACCGAGAGCGATCGTCTTTGTGAAGAGACTCATGTGCGTTTTCTCCTGAAATTTGTGGTTCAGTCCGGTCTAACGCCGGATTACGTCTTCGCAGAAGTTTCGTCGCCCACTAGAACTAGCATAAACTGAGACGGCCTTGTCATCCCACTGTTTTTTTAATGTGTGGAACTGTTCGCGTACGCGGCAAAAATTGAGAAGTCGGGAAAATAATGACGATCCTCGTGACCGGCGCAGCGGGATTCATCGGATTTCATGCCACCAAGGCGTTGCTCGCGCGCGGCGAGGCGGTCGTCGGGCTCGATAATCTCAACGATTATTATGATGTCGCGTTGAAAAACGCGCGGCTTGCCGAGTTGACGCCGCGTAAAGGCTTTCACTTCGTCAAAGCCGACCTGAAGGATCGTGACGCCGTCGAAAGACTATTCGCCACTCACAAACCCGAGCGCGTCCTTCATCTCGCCGCGCAGGCTGGCGTGCGCCATTCGCTCACCCATCCGCATCAGTACATCGATGCCAATATCGTCGGTTTTCTGCATGTTCTGGAGGGTTGCCGCCGGCACGGCGCCAGCCATCTGCTCTACGCGTCATCAAGCTCGGTCTATGGCGCCAATACGCAGATGCCATTCAGCGTGCACCAGAACGTCGACCATCCGCTCAGCCTCTATGCCGCCACCAAGAAGGCTAACGAGTTGATGGCGCACACGTATTCCCATCTCTACCGGCTGCCGGCCACCGGCCTGCGCTTCTTCACGGTCTATGGCCCGTGGGGCCGGCCGGACATGGCGCTGTTCAAGTTCACCCGAAATATCCTCGCCGACGAGCCAATCGAGGTGTTCAACCAGGGCAAGCACCAGCGGGACTTCACCTATATCGACGACGTGGTGGAGGCGACCCTGCGTGCCCTCGACAAGCCGGCAACGCCCGATTCGAGATGGTCGTCCGACAAGCCGGACCCCGCGACGTCGAACGCGCCCTATCGGCTCTACAATATCGGCAACCACACGCCGGTGCCGCTGCTGGACTTCATCGCCGCGATCGAAAAAGCAGCCGGAAAGAAGGCGAAAATCACCTTCCTGCCGATGCAAGCGGGGGATGTGGCCGCGACCTACGCCGATATAACGGAGTTGAAGGTCGCAACCGGCTTCGAGCCGACAACGCCGCTCGACGAGGGCATCCGGCGCTTCGTTTCCTGGTATCGCGGCTTCTACCGCGTTTGAGGCTATTCGGCGGCGCGGACGGCGGGAGGCGAAAGCGACAGCCCGGCCGCCACCGCATCCTCACGGAACGCGACGACCGCCGCGCGCGAGAGGTCGGCGCCGGTCTTGGTGCCGATCATGGGCAGTTTTTTAAGGACATCGTTAGGCACGGTGATGATGTGGCAGCCCATGCCGTCAGCCTCGATCACGTTGAAAACTTCACGGGTCGACGCCCAGATGATCTCGACATTGCGGGTCTGGCGCGCCAGCTTGATCGAATCCCGCATCAGCGGCCGGTAATCCTCGCCGAAATCGGCAAGCCGCCCGGCGAAAACCGATACGCAAGCCGGTGCGAGACCGTCGAGCGCGTTGATTGCACGCTCAACCTGCTCGCGCGTGAAGATCGCTGTCATATTGACCTTGACGCCATCACGAGACAGCGTGCGCACGGCATCATAAAGCGGTTCGCCGCGGGTGGTGGTCACCGGCAGCTTGACGTAAACGTTGCCACCCCAGGCCGTGATGATGCGCGCCTGTTCGATCATCTCGGCGATATCATCGGAAAACACCTCGAACGAGATGTGCCGGTCGGGGATCGCCTTGACCAGATCCTGCGCGAACGCCGCGTAATCGCGCACGCCCGCCTTCTTCAGCAGCGACGGATTGGTGGTAAAGCCGGCGATCCAGGGATTCCTGGCAAGCTCGAGGATATCCGCCTTGGCCGCGCCGTCGGCGAAAATTTTGACCTTGAGATCGGCAAGCTTCGGCATTGAGGAACTCTCTGGACCGTCCACTGTACCAACGCTTATCCCACCTGATGGGTCCCCCGATCAAGCAGGCCGGGCCGCGGTGACCGGACGCAGGCCCTGCGGCACCCTCAGCCGGCAATCGCGCGACGGGTGGCTTCAACGATCCGGTCCTGAAGATCAGGCGCCAGGTAAGGGTGCATTGGCAGGCTCAGCACTTCCTGCGCGATGGCATCGGACACCGGCAGTCCATTGCCTGCGCTGGGATAGTGCCGATAGGCGGCCTGACGGTGCAGCGGCTTCGGATAGTAGATCGCGGTCGGGATGCCCTGCTCCCGCAGCGCAGCGGCAACCGTGTCACGGCGACCATTGCCAATCCGGATGGTGTACTGGGCCCAG
Source organism: uncultured Undibacter sp. (assembly GCA_964576085.1). Lineage (GTDB taxonomy): Bacteria > Pseudomonadota > Alphaproteobacteria > Rhizobiales > Xanthobacteraceae > Pseudolabrys. Next base: position 8,461 of record CAZNTY010000032.1, read on the forward strand.
GTCGAGACGCAATCCTCGAGCACACGCGGCACGGTCGCGACATCCCTCAATCCATCATTGTAGCGACGCACGATGGTCTGCCGCCTGTCGATCTCGTCGCGGAAAATCTTGAGCTTTTCGATCAGCACCGCGGCCTGGATCGTGTCGAGCCTGCCGTTGATGCCAATCCTTGTATTGTCATACTTGTCGATGCCCTGTCCGTGCACCCGTAGCGACCGCAGCAGATCCGCCAACTCGGGGCTGTCGGTGAAGATGGCGCCGCCATCCCCGTAGCAGCCAAGCGGCTTTGCCGGAAAAAAGCTGGTCGCCGTCGCGAGCCCGATAGTGCCGACCTTGCGCTGCTTGTAGGTCGCGCCGAAGGATTGCGCGGCATCGCTCAGAATCCAGAGCTTGTGCCCGGCGCAGAGCGGTTC
>CAZNTY010000033.1:0-19125 GCA_964576085.1 uncultured Undibacter sp.
GCGCCTTACGCCAAGGGCGGCAAGATCGGCCTGTTCGGCGGCGCCGGCGTCGGCAAGACCGTGCTGATCATGGAGCTGATCAACAATATCGCGAAGGCGCACGGCGGCTATTCGGTGTTCGCCGGCGTCGGCGAGCGCACCCGCGAAGGCAACGACCTCTATCACGAGATGATCGAGTCCGGCGTCAACAAGGACCCGCGTAAAGGCTCGGTCGAAGGCTCGAAGTGCGCGCTGGTCTACGGCCAGATGAATGAACCGCCGGGCGCCCGCGCCCGCGTCGGCCTCACCGGCCTCACCGTCGCCGAGCACTTCCGCGACCAGGGCCAGGACGTGCTGTTCTTCGTCGACAACATCTTCCGCTTCACGCAGGCCGGCTCGGAAGTGTCGGCGCTGCTCGGCCGCATCCCGTCGGCGGTCGGCTATCAGCCGACGCTCGCCACCGACATGGGCGCGCTGCAGGAGCGCATCACGACCACCACCAAGGGCTCGGTCACCTCGGTGCAGGCGATCTACGTGCCGGCCGACGACCTCACCGATCCGGCGCCGGCGACCTCGTTCGCGCACCTCGACGCCACCACCGTGTTGTCGCGCGACATCGCGGCGAAAGGCATCTACCCGGCGGTGGACCCGCTCGACTCGACCTCGCGCATGTTGTCGCCGCTGATCGTCGGCGAGGAGCACTATCAGGTCGCGCGCTCGGTGCAGCAGGTGTTGCAGCGCTACAAGGCGCTGCAGGACATCATCGCCATTCTCGGCATGGATGAATTGTCCGAAGAGGACAAGCTGACGGTGGCGCGCGCCCGCAAGATCGAGCGTTTCCTGTCGCAGCCGTTCCACGTCGCGGAAGTGTTCACCGGCTCGCCCGGCAAGCTCGTGTCGCTCGAGGACACCATCAAGGGCTTCAAGGGACTGGTCGAAGGCAAGTACGACCATTTGCCGGAAGCCGCCTTCTACATGGTCGGCACCATCGAGGAGGCGGTCGAGAAGGGCCGCAAGCTGGCGGCCGAAGCGGCGTAACTTATGCGTTCCAACCTCGTCGCATTCCTGGTGGTCGGATTGCTGGTCGGCGCACTGGCCGGCTATCTGACCCGTCCGGAATCGGCGGAGCTGAAGCTCGGCCCGCTGAGCATCGAGGTCAAGGGCGACCGGCCCGCGCAAGGCGGCGGTCCGATCACCTCGAGCCAGATGCAGCACATCGCGCTGATCACCCTGGTCGGTGGCGTGATCGGACTGGGTTTGGGGTTTGCCACCCGCAAAAGAGGCTGACGAGAAGGCTGACGTAACATGGCCCTGCATTTCGAGCTGGTTTCTCCGGAAAAGCTGCTGTTCTCGGGCGAGGTCCAGCAGGTGGACGTGCCCGGGCTCGAAGGCGATTTCGGCGTGCTGGAAGGCCACGCGCCGACCGTGGCGACGCTGCGGCCCGGTATCCTCACCGTGCATGCCGGCGGCAACGCGCAGAAGATCGTGGTGCTTGGCGGTTTTGCTGAGGTGTCAGACAAGGGCCTCACCGTCGTCGCCGATCTCGCCGACTCGGTTGAGAATTTCGACAAGAGCGTGCTGGCGTCGCACATCAGCGACGTGCAGGCGAAGATCGAGAAGGCCGAACCCGGCTCCGAGCTCGACAAGCTCGTGACCCGGCTCGACCACTTCAAGGACGTCGACCGGCACCTGACCGGCACCGCGATGCATTGATCGAACCCGGCATGAACCCGCCCGACATCGCGCTGACCGCGCGGCAGACGCTGCCGGCGGATGCCGACCGCGCGGTGCTCGCCGGTCGCGTCTGGCGGCCTGACGTGGCAGGGCCTTCGATCGTCACGGTTCGCGGCGGCGATGTTGTCGACATCACCACCTCGTTCCCGACCATGACCGATTTGTGCGAGCGGTCCGATCCGGCTGCCGCGATGCGCGCCGCCAAGGGCGAGACAATCGGCACGCTCGACGCGATTCTCGCCAATAGCGCCTATGATCGGCGCGACCCGCAAAAGCCGTGGCTGCTGGCCCCGATCGACCTGCAGGCGATCAAGGCGGCCGGCGTCACCTTCGCTGTCTCGATGCTGGAGCGCGTCATCGAGGAGAAGGCACGCGGCAATCCTGCGGCCGCGGCTTCGATCCGCGCCGAATTGGTGCGCCTGGTCGGCGAGGATTTCGCCAGGCTCAAGCCTGGCTCGCCGGAGGCGGTGCGTCTTAAACAGGTTTTGATCGAGCAGGGCTCATGGAGCCAGTACCTCGAGGTCGGCATCGGGCCGGATGCCGAGATCTTCACCAAGGCGCAGCCGATGTCGGCGGTCGGCACCGGCGCCGACGCCGGGCTGCACCCGTCCTCGTCCTGGAACAACCCGGAGCCCGAGGTGGTGCTGGTGGTCGCCTCCCACGGCGGCATCGTCGGCGCCACGCTCGGCAACGACGTCAATCTGCGCGATATCGAGGGCCGCTCGGCGCTGCTGCTGTCGAAGGCCAAGGACAACACCGCAAGCTGCGCCATCGGCCCGTTCATCCGTTTCTTCGACAAGGACTTCACGCTCGACGACGTGCGGCGCATGACGGTCGAGCTCGTCGTCGAAGGCGCCGACGGGTTCCGGCTCGAAGGCTCGTCGTCGATCGCGCGGATCAGCCGCGACCCGGCCGACCTGGTCGGCCAGATGGTCGGGCCAAACCATCAATATCCGGATGGCGCGGTGCTGTTTCTCGGCACCTTGTTCGCCCCGATCGAGGACCGCAAGCAGCCGGGCGGCGGCTTCACCCACGATATCGGCGATGTCGTCACCATCTCGGCGCCGCAACTCGGCGCGCTGGTGAACCGGATGACGCGCACCGACGAGTGCGAGCCCTGGTCGTTCGGCGCCTCGCATTTGCTGCGCAATCTGGCGAAGCGCGGCCTGCTTTAAGGCGCGTCAGGCGTAGCGGGAAAATTCCGCCACCACCCGCTCGTAGGTCTTGCGCTTGAACGGCACCACCAGCTCGGGCAACCGCTCCAGCTTCTCCCAGCGCCAGGCGATGAACTCCGGCTTGTGCCCGCCGCCGCCCGGGGTCTTGATGTCGATCTCGTCGTCGTCCCCGGTGAAGCGCAGCGCGTACCATTTTTGCTTTTGGCCGTGGAATCTTCCGCGCCAGGCCGCGCCGACGATGTCGCGCGGGATGTCGTAGGCAAGCCAGTCCGCGATCTCGCCGAGCTTCTCGACCGAGCGGATGCTGGTTTCCTCATAGAGCTCGCGCAGGGCGGCCTGGTAGGGATCTTCGCCCTCGTCGATGCCGCCCTGCGGCATCTGCCAGACGTGGGTTTCGTCGATGTGTTCGGGCCCGCTCGAGCGGCGGCCAATGAACACCAGGCCGTCGCGGTTGATGACCGTCAGGCCGGCGCAGGGTCGATAGGGCAGGGAGTCGTATGGAGCCATCGTCCTTGTTCCGCAGATGCGGCAACGACATTACGAGGACTTCGGCTTCACTGCCACCATGCTGATCGGCACCAGCACGAAGCCGCGGCTGCCGACGGATTTCGCCCAGTCGGCGATGCGCGCCACCGTCACCGGCGATGCGCTGGCGAAGCCGGTGGCGCTGCCGTGCTCGCGCGCCTGAAGCTCGAGCCGCGCCAGCGCGTGGTCGATCTCGGCCGGTGTCGGCACCGCGTCGATGACAATGTCGGCCTTGGCGAACGGCAGGTTCTGGGCGCCGGCGATCTGGCTCGCGACGCTGCGGGCCGAGGCGCCGTCGTCGACATAGATCAGCCCGCGCTTGGCGACCTCGCGCAGGATCGGCGACAGCGCCTGGTCGGAGGCCGTGAAGCGGCCGCCCATCAGGCTGGCGATGCCGACATAGCCCTGCATGCGGGCCATCAGCCATTGCAGGCGGTCGATATTCTGCGTCGCCGACAGCGAGGTGAGCAGCGTCTGCGGGCCCGGGTCGTTGTCGGGATAGTCGAATGGCTCCATCGGCGCCTGCAGCAGCACCTCGTGGTCACGGGCGCGCGCGTTGGCGGCGAGATTGTCAAGGTTGGCGCCATACGGCACGAAGGCCATAGTGACGGCGCCCGGCAATTTCTCCATCGCATCGGCGGTGACCGAGGCGCTGACGCCGAGGCCGCCGACCACGATCGCGATGCGCGCCGCGTCCGCCTTGTCGCCCGTCAGCTTGACCGGCCGCGCGTAGATCGTGGAGGCACGCCGGCCGTCTTCGGACACCTTCGGGATTTTTCCGTGTCGCGAGTCTTCCAGCAAATTCAGATCGACCGCGGCTTTCTGGTCAGCCGCCGCGCCCGGCCGCGGGGGCACCACGACCTGCTGGCTCTTGCCGCTGGAGCCGTCGGTAATGGTGATGATCTTGCTGCCCGGCGGCGTGGCCATCTCGGCCGGCAGCTTCGCCGCCGCCTTTTGGTCCGGAGCCGCCGCAGCGGCTGCGACATTGCGATCGGTGGCGCCGGCCGGCGAATCCATTCGTGTCGCGACCACCGCGATCGGCTCGCCGCCATAGGGGTCGTTCGCCAGCACCGTCCAGGCGCCAACCACCATGATCGACAGCCCGAGCAGGCCGGCGACGACCTGCGGCAGGCTCACCGGCAGCGTCCGGCGTTTGGGCTTCTTGTCCTTGCCGAGAGGGGCGTCGAGATCGTCGGTCGCCAAAGGTCAATCCTCGCTCAGTCCGGTCTTGGCGAATCACCCGGTTTCAATCTAGCGGGCCGGCCGGTTAAGAAATTGGAAAGCATAAGCCAGGGCGGTCTCCGGGCCGCCCTGACCTATGTCCTGGGCGCAACGCAACGCCTCTATCGCGGTGCGCCGCGAACCCGTGATCTTTTATGAATTGAGGCTCTGACGGCCCCGGATGCACCGCAACACCCAGTGTTGCGGTGCATCCGGGCAACGCGCGGGATCAGTTCGGGATCGGCGCCTTGGGATTCGGCGGGAAGGCCGAATTGACCTGGACGCCGCGCAAGAGGTCCATCGCCATGTTGAGAGCCTTGTCGTCCTTTTCCTCGGGCGGGATGTAGGACTGTGAGCCGGTCTGCTCCTTGCCCTCGTCACCCTTGAGGTGGCCGCGCAGCGAGGCCTCGCCTTTGGTGTCGGTGCGGGATTTCAGGTCTTCGGGCACATCCTGGAGCACCTCGATGTCGGGGGTAATGCCCTTGGCCTGGATCGAGCGACCCGACGGCGTGAAGTAACGGGCCGTGGTCAGCCGCAGCGCGCCGTTGCCGGAGCCGAGCGGAATGATGGTTTGCACCGAGCCCTTGCCGAACGAGCGGGTGCCGACGATGGTCGCGCGCTTGTGGTCCTGCAGGGCGCCGGCCACGATTTCCGATGCCGAGGCAGAGCCGCCATTGATCAGCACGATCACCGGCTTGTGGTTGGTCAGGTCCCCCGCCCGCGCGTTGAAGCGCTGGGTTTCTTCGGCATTGCGGCCGCGGGTCGACACCACCTCGCCCTTCTCAAGGAAGGCGTCCGACACCGAGATCGCCTGGTCGAGCAGGCCGCCCGGATTATTGCGCAGGTCGAGGACATAGCCCTTGAGCTTGTCGTTGGCGATCTTGGCGGTGATATCGGCAATCGCCTTCTTCAGGCCGTCGGTGGTCTGCTCGTTGAACTGGGTCAGTCGGATGTAACCGACGTCGTCGCCCTCGATCTTCGAGCGCACCGAGCGCACGCGGATGATGTCGCGGGTGATCGACACCTCGATCGGCTTGTCCTGGCCCTTGCGCATGATGGTGAGCTTGATCTTGGTGTTCACCGGGCCGCGCATCTTGTCGACCGCCTGGTTCAGCGTCAGGCCCTGCACCTGCTCGTCGTCGAGCTTGGTAATGATGTCATTCGCCATCACGCCGGCCTTCGCCGCGGGTGTCTCGTCGATCGGCGCCACGACCTTGATGAGGCCGTCTTCCATCGTGACCTCGATGCCCAGCCCGCCGAATTCGCCGCGGGTCTGCACCTGCATGTCGCGGAAGCTCTTGGCGTCCATATAGCTCGAATGCGGATCGAGTCCGGCCAGCATGCCGTTGATCGCGGATTCGATCAGCTTGGCGTCGTCGGGCTTCTCGACGTAATCGGCGCGCACGCGTTCGAACACGTCGCCGAACAGGTTGAGCTGCCTGTAGGTGTCCACGGCGGCCGCCTTGGCGCTGGCGCCGACGAGCATCAGCCGCGGCTGCGTGGCGACAAGCGTCATTGCTGCGCCGGCAGCTGCTCCAAGAAGAATGAGTGAGGTCTTGCGCATCATCCGCGAACCTTTTCGACTTCGCCAGCCGCCCACCATGGGCCTGGATCGATGGGAGTCCCGTCCTTTCGGAACTCGATATAAAGCACCGGCTGGCTGGACCCTGTCGCGAGAATGGCGGCAATGTGGGATCCGCTCCCCATCACTGCAACGGGTTCTCCGGCCAGCACGAACTGTCCGAGATCGACCGAAATCCTTTCCATCCCAGCGAGCAACAAATGATACCCGCCGCCGGCATTGAGGATCAAGAGTTGGCCATAAGATCGGAACGGCCCAGCATAGACAACCCAGGCGTCCGCCGGCGCGGTTACTTGTGCACCGGCCCTTGTGGCAATTGAAAGGCCTTTTTCGGCGCCGCCGATGCCGTCGGGCGCGCCGAAATCCCGAATCTTAACGCCGTTAACCGGAAGCGGAATATGTCCGCGCAATGACGCGAAATTGACTGCCGGAGCGAGCCGTCCGGGGTCGCCCGACGGAGTTCCGGGCCTGGCGTCCGGCCGGCTGGCCTCGCGCGCGGCGCGCGCATCTTTGTCGAGGTTCGCCTCGAGCTTGGCGATCAGGTCCTTCAGGCTGTCGGCCTGCCGCGCGAGGTCGACGGCCCGCGCGCGTTCCGCGGCGAGCGAGGCTTCGCGATCGGCCTGCTGACGCTGCCGCTCGCCGATCAACGCCGTCATGCGAGTGCGGTCGTTCTCGATCGCGGCGATCTGATTTTTCAAGCTGTCCTGCTCGGCGGCGATTTCCTTGCGCAGGCGGACCAGTTCGCCGAGGTCGTGCGCCAGCGCTTCGGCCTGCCTGCGCATTTCGGGGATCACCGCGCCGAGCAGCATCGCGCTGCGCACCGATTGCAGCGCGTCTTCCGGCGAAACCATCAACGCCGGCGGCGGATGCAGGCCCATGCGCTGCAAGGCTGCCAGCACCTGCGCGATGACGTCGCGCCGGCTGTCGAGCGATTGGCGCAGGCGCTGCGCATTATCGTCGAGCGGCTTCAGCCGCGCCTGGGTGGCGCTGATTTTGCTTTCGAGATCGCGAATGCGCGCCGCAGTATCGATCAGCTCCTGGTTGAGCTTGCGCCGGTCGGCGCCGATCGCCTCGATCTCGCGCTTGAGCGCGGCTTCGGTGTCAGCCGACTGTTTTTGCCGCTCGCGCAGCGACTGCAGCTCCTGGTCGCGCTGCTTGAGCACGTCGAGCCTGTCGGCGGTGGGTGCCGCCGTGGTCTGCGCCAGCGCGCCGCCCGCGAGCATCACGGCGGCGGCTATCGCGCAGAGCCGAACCCGGGCGGCAGGGCAAATCATTGGCCGGAAAATACGCCGCTATTTGCTGGCCGCAACGGCAATCTTTCAACCATCATGGCCGGCACAGCCCGTCGAAGACGGGCGTGAACGCCCTTATGTCCCGGCCATCCCGCTTAGGTGAGCACTTTGTGTCCCTAAGCGAGATGCCCGGCACAAGGCCAGGCATGGCAGCCCTCAAACTGGGTCAAGCCCGATGATACGGGTGCCCGGTGAGGATGGTCGCGGCCCGGTAAAGCTGCTCCAGCAGCATCGCCCGCACCAGTTGGTGCGGCCAGGTCGCGGCGCCGAACGACAGTTGCAGCTTCGCCTTGTCGCGCAGGCTCGGGGCGAGGCCGTCGGGACCTCCGACCACAAATGCGAGCGCCGGAACGTCGGCCTCGCGCCATTGTGCGATTCGGGCGGCGAGTGTGCCGCTGTCGAGCGCTTCGCCGCGCTCATCGAGCAGAACGATAATGGCTCCTTGCGGGATCACATTGGCGAGCGCGATCGATTCTTCAAGCATGCGCTTCTGCGCATCGGCGGCGCGACTCTCGCGTATTTCGACGATCTCGACGCTCTTCCAGCCGAGATTGCGGCCGGTTTGCTCGGCGCGCTTGCGATAGCGCTCGGCAAGCTCGGTCTCCGGACCGGCCTTCAGGCGTCCGATGGCGGCAACGAGGATCCTCATCGCGCCGCAGTCTAGCTCAACGCGACGTTTTCGACCTGCCGCCGCCGGACCACATTTTCTCGAGGTTGTAGAAGCTGCGCACCTCGGGACGGAACACGTGGATGATGACGTCGCCGGCATCGATCAGCACCCAGTCGCTTTGCTTCATGCCTTCGACGCGCACGCGTGGCACACCGGCTTCCTCGAGCTTTTCGACGACATTGTCGGCAACGGCGCCAACGTGCCGCTGCGAGCGGCCGGAGGCCACCACCATGTAGTCGCCGATCGAACTTTTTCCGGTGAGGTCGATGGTTGTAATGTCCTCGGCCTTCATGTCATCGAGGCAGGCGAGGACGACGCGGAGCGTTTCGTCGGCGTCGGGGCGCCGGGAAACGGGTTCGGGCGAACGCAGGCTGGCAAGCTTGGACGCCCGAGGGAGTGCAGGTGTCGACAGGGTTTGCGGTCCTTTCCGTTGTCGTCGCACACGACTCACCGCCGCAGCGGGAGCCGACGCAAAGATAATGATAACCGCTCTTCATTGCCACTATTTGAATGTCGCGTTTTTGCGGCTCGTTTTCCGCTGGACCTGCGGAGTTCCGCCGTTTGATTTGGCATCCGGCCGCACGGCTGACGGGGATTTCTATCCCGAGGCGCCCTGAGAGGCGTTTGCGGCGCGCTCCATGAGCCGCGCCAGTTCGAGCACCGAGCGCACCCCGAGCTTTTCCATGCCGCGGCGGCGATGGACCTTGATGGTCTGGATCACCAATCCCAGGTCGCCGGCGATCTGCTTGTTCAGGCGGCCGGCCACGACCTGGGTGAGAACCTCGCGCTCGCGCGAGGTCAGGGTCGCGATCTTCGCACGGATCACGGCGAGCTCGTCGCTCGCGTGGCGGAGGCGACCGTCGGCATCCTCGGCCCGTTGGATCGCGTCCAGCAGGTCGGCATCCTTGACCGGCTTGGTCAGAAAGTCGACCGCGCCCGACTTCATGGCGCGCACGCTGGTCGGAATATCACCTTTGGCCGTGACGAAGATGATGGGGCGGGAGATCGATGCGTTCATCAGGATCTGTTGCAGCTCGAGGCCGTCGAGTCCCGGCATCGATACGTCGAGCACGGCGCAGCCGGGCACGCTTGGGTCGTGCTGCGTCAGAAAGGCCTGGGGCGACGCGAAGGGCCGGACGTCGTAGCCTTTGCCCCGCAGGCGGCGCGACAAAGCCTTGAGCACGCCGGCATCATCGTCGACGATGAAGACCGTGAATGCCATCGGTCATTTGGCTCCGATCAAGACGTCTTCGGCGGGGAGGGAAAATGTTGCAATGGCTCCCAGAATTTCGTCGTTCATCAGGCTCAGCGTGCCGCCGTGAGCCTGGATGATCGTCGAGCATATGCTCAGGCCGAGTCCAAGGCCATGCGTTTTGGTGGTGTAGAACGGATCAAATACGCGTGTGCGCGAGGTTTCGTCGATGCCGATGCCTCGATCCCTCACCGCAACTTCCACATTTCCTGCCGGCGTCATGCGCGTGCGGACCGTGATTAGCCGCCCGGCCGGTGCGATCGACGCCATGGCATCCATGGCGTTCATGAGCAGATTGAGCAGGACCTGCTGGATCTGAACGGCGTCTCCCGACACGGCGGCGAGTCCCTCCTGCAGGTCGGTTTCGATGGCGATGCCGCGGTTGAGCAATTCGCCCTTGAGCAACCCGACCGTGGAGTTGACGAGCTCGTTGAGGTTGATCGTCTCCAGTGCCTTCTGGTCCTTCCGCAGCAATTTGCGCAGACGGTCGATGACCTCGCCGGCGCGATGGTCTTCCGCGATGATGTCGTTGAGCGTTTCCCGCAATTCGGTGAACTCGGGCGAGCTCGCCGGAACCATGTCCAACGCCGCATGGGCGTTGGTCGAGATTGCGGTCAGCGGCTGATTGATCTCATGAGCGATCGCGCCCGACAGCTCGCCGAGCACCGAGACGCGCATCAGATGCGCAACCTCGCGCCGCTGCAGCGCGGCCTCGGCCTCGGCGGCCTGACGGCGGCGGCTCTGGGTCAAGAGCGCGGCGATGAACGCAAGCAGCACCGCGATCGTGAGCAACACGGCGACGACAAAACCCCGATGCTGATCCCAGATGGTCGGCTCCTTGCCGATCACGACCGTGCCGGTCGGCAGGCTCTGCTCCGACAGATGCCAGTGCTGCATCGCCTTGTAGTCGACCCGAAAAGTCTGCGCCGGGTTGACTTGCGGCGGCAGCGTCGCGGGGTCCTTGCCGGCGAGAATCTGGAGGGCCATGTCGGCGGCGGCGATGCCGTGCGACTCGAATGTCTCGCTATAGCCTCCGAGCAGGCCTTTGCCGAGATAAAGGCTGTAAGGCGAATACACCGGCGCCCGTGACAGGCTGGCGAGCTTGATGGCGACCGTTCCCGGCACGAGGACCTTTCCGTCGCCATCGGCGTAGTTCGTGGTGTTGATGACGATCGAATCGGCCGGAATGCGCGACACTTCGGCAAGAAGTCGGTCGTAGGGAAGCCCGAAGAGGTAGGTGGTCTGAAAATTGCGCGGCCGGCTTTCGATCACCGCGCGAGCCATTTGCTGCGAGCGCCGGTCGATCGGAGCCGTGCCCGCGATGACATAAAGACGACGGGCCTGCGGCTGGAGAATTTCAGCAAGCTTGATCGTGTTCTCGTAGTTGATGGCGAGATCGAGAAGGATGCCGGTGACGTCCGGCGGCGGGTGAAGCGCAAGGTAGTTGGACCGGGATACGGAGGAGAAGACCACCGGCACGCCTGGCGCGAAAGTATCGCGATGTTTGATGACGAAGGGCAGTGTCTCGCCACCAATCGACATCACAATATCCGGCTGCGCCGCCGCGTACTTTTCTTGGAGCTGTTGCGCAAGGCGAAGCTGATCCTCGTCCCTTCTCAGGCGCGTGAGGTCGAGAAACTCGGCGTTTATCACGATGTTCTGCGGTAGCGCATCGAGAAGACGCGCCCTGACGGCATTGCCGACGATTCTGGTCGCGGCGTGTGAAAAATCATAGCCGTGCAGCATCAGGACGCGTTTTGCGCCTTGGTCGGCATAAGACGACGCGCCAAAGCAAAGGACGAAGGCCGCGCGGACAAGAAAAACAGCTGCCGTTCTGAGCAGGCGCCTGCACGTCAGTGTATCAGCACGGCCGTAAAGGGACATCTCGTCAGACCGAAGTCGCTTCCTGTTCGACATTATAGGGAAAGCAGAACCCCCGGTCAGCGCCACCGACTCAGGCGCGGAAGCATTGGTCGATTGGCGGACATTTTAATGTAGCCGCAAGACCGCGGCGTCGATGTTAACCCTGGGGTCAATGGACTCCACGCCTTGACATAACGTCAGATCAGAAGCGGCAAGCAGCGCGAGTTTTGCGCAAACTTGAAGGTTTGGCACATGTCCTCTGTCGATCAAGCCGTTACGCGGCCACGCGCAGAGCTTGGCGGCCGGACCCGTTCGGTGATCTTGAGCCGGCGCAGCCTGCTGGCGGCCGGCACCGCGCTGGCTGGCGCCGCGGCTCTTGCCTCGCTCATGCCCGGAGAAGCGGTCGCTCAGACCGATCCACTGCCGTCATGGAACGGCGGCGCGGCCAAGAAGTCGATCACCGATTTCGTCGCGCGCGTCACCACGCAGGGCGAGAGTTTCGTGCCGGTGCCGGAGCGGATCGCCGTGTTCGACAATGACGGAACGCTATGGTCCGAGCAGCCGATGTATTTCCAGGCTTTTTTCATTGCCCATCGCGTGCAGGCGCTCGCGCCCAAGCACCCGCAGTGGAAAAAGCGCGAGCCGTTCGCTTCGCTGATCAAAGGCGATCTTGAGCACGCGGCCGCGGTTGCCACCGAGAGCGATCTCGCTGAGGTCATGGCTGTGGCGCACGCCGGCATGACAACCGATGAATTCGAGGCATCGGTCAAGGAGTGGATCAGCACGGCAAAGCATCCGAAGACAGGCCGGCTGTTCAGCCAGATGGTCTATCAGCCGATGCTGGAGCTGCTCGCCTATCTGCGCGCGAACGACTTCAAGACGTTCATCGTGTCGGGCGGCGGTATCGAGTTCATGCGGCCGTGGACCGAGCGGGTCTATGGCATCCCGCCCGAGCAGGTCGTCGGCTCGACCGGCGGGCTGAAGTTCGAGCTCCGCAACGGCGTCCCCGTGCTGATGAAGCTGCCTCAGCTTGTTCATGCAGACGACAAGGACGGCAAGCCGATCGGCATCCAGCGCCACATTGGCCGACGCCCCATTGCCGCGTTCGGCAACTCCGACGGCGATCTGGCGATGCTGCAATGGACGGCGGCGGGCCGCGGCGCGCGCCTGTGTCTCTACGTCCATCATGATGATGCGCAGCGCGAATGGGCCTACGACCGCAAATCGCATGTCGGCCGGCTCGACAAAGGGCTCGACGAGGCGCGGGCGACGGGCTGGACCGTCGCGAGCATGAAGGACGACTGGAAGGTCGTTTATCCGTGAACCACGCACGCTTTCGCGCGTGTGAATCGCAAGGAGAAGCAGGTGATGGCTAAAATGAACAGCGAAACAGCCGCGCAGAATGCGTTCGGCAGCCGCAGGCTTTGCAAGACATCCAGGCTTCTCGGGGCGGCGCTCCTCACCGGCGTCGCGCTTGCGCCTGTGGCCGGGCAGGCGCAGCAGCCACAGCGGCCGAACATCGTCGTGATCTGGGGCGACGACATCGGTATCTGGAACATCAGCGCCTATAGCCGCGGCGACATGGGGTATCGCACGCCGAATATCGACAGAATCGGCAAAGAAGGCGCGATCTTCACCACGCAGTATGCACAGCCAAGCTGCACCCCCGGTCGTGCCGCCTTTATCACCGGTCAACTGCCGATTCGCTCCGGCCTGACCACCGTCGGCCGGCCCGGAAATCCGCTAGGCCTGAGCAACAAAACGGTCACGCTCGCCGAAGTGCTGAAGGAGCAAGGCTACGCTACCGGCCAGTTCGGCAAAAATCATCTCGGCGACCGCAACGAGCATCTGCCAACCGCGCATGGCTTCGACGAGTTCTTCGGCAACCTCTACCATCTCAACACCGAACAGGAGCCCGAGGACAGTGACTACCCCAGCGATCCTGCATTTAAAGCCAAGGAAGGCACGCGCGGTGTCCTGCATTGCTACGCGACATCGACGGTGCAGCCGGGAGAGGATCCACGATTTGGTAAATGGGGGAAGCAGCGTTGCGAGGATACTGGGCCTCTCACGGTCAAGCGCATGGAGCGCGTAGACGAGGAGTTTATAAACGCCTCGTTCAAGTTCATGGATAAGGCCGTCGCCGAGAAAAAGCCCTTCTTCACGTGGATCGCCGCGAGCCGACAACACGTGTTCATACATCCGCCGAAGGACTATTTGGAAAAGTGCAAGCAATACACCAGCGGCGACGACGTGCATTGCGCCGGCATGTTGCAGCACGACCACGACGTCGGCCTCCTACTTAGAAAGCTGGACGAACTTGGTGTCGCCAATAACACCATCGTTATCTACAGCACAGACAACGGCCCGGAGCATTCGAGTTGGCCCGACGGCGCGACTACGCCTTACCGCGGCGAGAAGCTGACGACTTGGGAAGGCGGCCTGCGTGTGCCGATGTTGGTGCGCTGGCCCGGGCATATCCCCGCGGGTGCCGAGCTCAACGGTATCCAGTGCCAGGAGGACGTATTCACCACGTTATCCGCGGCGGCGGGGGTGCCGGATGTTCGAGAGCGCGCGGCGCGGGGCGACAAGTTCGGAACAGACACGGTCAAGCGCAACTACATCGATGGCCTTAACAATCTCGACTACTGGACGGGCAAATCGGATCGTTCCGCGCGAAACGTCTTTTTCTATTACTCCGAGAGCCAACTCCAGGCGATTCGCCTCAATCAGTGGAAGGCGCATTTCTACATTCGCGAAAGCTATTACGGCAGCATCAAGAAGCTTGAATTACCGACGGTCTTCAACCTCCGCCAAGATCCGTTCGAATCCTATGACCAAGCGCCTGGCCCGTTGACGAGCATGATTCAGAAGAAGCAGTTCGTCCTGCAAGAGATCCAGAATGTAATGATGGATCACTTAAAAACGCTCAAGGATTACCCGCCCGTACAGAAGGGTGGCTCCCTGAGCGCAGGTACGATGATGGATCAGTGATGAGTAACTCGAAGAGGAGGTCGGGTCCGTGAAAATATCAGTCCGGTTGCTGTTTGTGCTGGTTGCGGCCTTCTGCGTCGGATCGACCCGCGCCGCAGATCTGACGCGCGCCGAGCAAGCTTTTCAGGATCACGCTGCCTACGTCAACACGTTCACGCTTCCGATCGTCATCGAGAAGTGCGAAGCGTTGCAGCCCGGCTACATGACGCGCGCGGCGCCCCTGTACTTTCGCTTTGTCATAAAGCATCGAGAAAACATCGAGCGCGGCCGGTTGCTGACCTTGTCCGAGATTCCCCAAGATTGGTCGATCAAAGAATACCACGACCGCGTCCTGGCCACGCGTCTGACGCCACTCGATACCGGTAGCGCCAGCGAAAAAAGCCAAATATGCGATGCCGGCATGAGCGTGCTGTCGGGCGTTCTCGTCCCGGGGACCTGGCCGGTGCAGTACGCCCCATGACTATGAACGTTTCCCACAAACCCTCCGCCAACTAACGCTCTGCCGAGGCGGCGATTGGCGATCAAGAAATTGAGATCTCAGCCAAAGGTGCGGCGAATGAACAGCCAGAACAATCCGCAGAACACGTCAGGTAACGGAAAACTTTGCAGAATATCCAGCCTGCTGCGGGCTGCCCTCCTGGCCGGCGTCGCGCTCGTACCTATGGCCGGACAAGCGCAGCAGCCGACGCGACCGAACATCGTCGTGATCTGGGGAGACGACGTCGGATACTGGGACACCAGCGCCTACAACCGTGGCGTCATGGGCTACCGCACGCCGAATCTCGACCGCATCGCTAAGGAGGGCGCGCTGTTCACCGACCACTATGCCCAGCCGAGTTGCACGGCCGGGCGGGCGGCTTTCATCACGGGCCAATTGCCGATTCGCTCCGGCATGACGACTGTGGGAAGTGTCGGTTCACCTCAAGGTCTAAAATTCGAAACGGTAACTTTGGCCGAGGTTCTCAAGCAGCAGGGCTACGCTACGGGCCAGTTCGGCAAGAACCATCTAGGGGATCGCAACGAACATCTGCCGACGGTACACGGCTTCGACGAGTTTTACGGCAACCTGTACCACCTCAACACCGAAGAGGAGCCTGAAGACGTCGACTATCCAACTGATCCGGCTTTCCGGGCCGCGCATGGCGCACGCGGTGTGCTTCACTGCTATGCCACCCCTACCGATCAACCCGGCGAAGATCCGCGCTTCGGAAAGTGGGGCAAGCAGCGCTGCGAGGACACCGGGCCGCTGACGATCCAGCGCATGGAACGCGTCGACGAGGACTTCATCAACTCCTCGTTCAAGTTCATGGACAAGTCCGTGGCCGAAGGCAAACCTTTCTTCGTCTGGCTCGCCACCAGCCGCATGCACGCCTTCACCCATGCGCCGAAGGAATATCTCGACAAGTGCAAGCAGTTTACGAGTGGTGAAGACAAGCATTGCGCGGGGATGCTTCAGCATGACCATGACGTCGGCGTGCTGCTCAAGAAATTGGATCAGATGGGTGTCGCCGGCAATACCATCGTCGTGTATTCGGCCGACAACGGCCCCGAACATAATACCTATCCGGACGGCGGCACGACCCCCTTCCGCGGAGAGAAAATGACCACCTATGAAGGGGGCCTGCGCGTGCCGATGCTTGTGCGCTGGCCGGGCCATGTACCTGCGGGCAGCGAGCTGAATGGCATCCAAACCCACGAGGATGTGTTTACTACCTTGGCTGCCGCAGCCGGTGTGACGGACGTTCGCGAGCGAGCGGCCCGGGGCGACAAGTTTGGTACCGACACGGTCAAGCGCAACTATATCGACGGCGTAAACAACCTCGATTACTGGAGTGGCAAGTCCGACCATTCCAACCGCAACTTCGTTCTCTACTACTCGGAATCGCGTCTGCAGGCACTGCGCGTGAACCAATGGAAATGGCACTTCTACACGCGCGAATGCTATTTCTGTCCGACCACGAAAATGGAAATGGCGAAAATGTTCAATGTCCGGCAGGACCCTTTCGAATCCTATGAATCGGCGCAGGGCATGCGGCAGAACATGCAGATGCACAAGCAAGGACTCTACCATCTGGGCGTGGAAGTCATCACCGAACATCTTCGCACTCTGAAAGAATATCCACCTGTCCAGAAGGGAGGCTCGCTTAGTGTCGGAGAAGTGATGGAGCAGATTCTTAATCAGAACGGCAATTGAGTTGAGGAGCTCAGGCAACCGCAAGCATCTCACCAGATTCGGCGGTTGCCGACCCATGCAAAAGGCCGCGAAGGTTGGTGAACAGCAGCCATGCAAGGAGCTTCTGAACGAAGATTATCCGCTGTCTCAGTTGGTCAGGGGTCTCAGTGATGGTTCGTCGAGATCGACGCAGCGAGCAGCAGCGGAGGATAGATAATGAAAATAAAGATTAGCCTTTTCGTTGTTGTGCTTGTCAGCCTGTGTTCGCAAGGGCAACGGCTGCACGCGCAGGATGCCGACCTTGCAAAGCAATTGTCCAACCCGATCAGCTCCCTGATCAGCGTGCCGTTCCAGTTCAACTTCGATCGCGGCATCGGCCCGGCCGATGACGGCAAGAAATTCTACGTCAATTTTCAGCCGGTCATCCCGATCTCGCTCAATGCCGATTGGAACGTGGTGTCGCGCACCATCATGCCGCTCGCGAGCCAGGACGACATCTTTCCGGGCAGCGGGCATCAGTTCGGCCTCGGCGACACGTTGCAGAGCTTCTTCTTCACGCCGAAGGCGGTCGGGCCGAGCGGAATCATCTGGGGCGTCGGCCCCGCGATCCTGCTGCCGACCGCGACCGACAAGCTGCTCGGCGGCGAGAAATGGGCGGCCGGCCCGACCGGCGTGATCCTCCGGCAGTCCGGACCGTGGACCTACGGCGTGCTCGCCAATCATGTCTGGTCGTTCGCCGGCAACAGCGTGCGCCGCGACATCAGCAGCACCTTCATCCAGCCGTTCCTCGCCTACACCACGCCCGATGCCTGGACCTACGGCATCAATCTGGAGAGCTCCTACGACTGGGTTGGCGACCAATGGTCGGTGCCGATGAACGTCACTGTCAGCAAGCTGTTGAAATTCGGCAACCAGCCGGTCTCGATCGGCGCGGGACTTCGCTATTGGCTGTCGAGTCCCGACAGCGGGCCAAAGGGCTTCGGCGGTCGGCTCATCATGACATTTCTATTTCCGACGAAATGAGGAGAGGGCAGCATGCTGTCCATCGACCAGCTGATTGTCTGGATTGTCGTCGGTTTGATCGGCGGCAGTCTTGCGTCCCGTCTCATCACCTGGGACAGCGCGGGATTCGGCCGGTTCAACAATCTCTTTCTTGGCCTCATCGGGGCGCTGGTCGGAGGCTTGCTGTTCCGCCTGTTCGACTGGCTCCCGGACCTCGACAGGATCGCGGTGTCGCTGCGCGACATCGTCGCGGCCGTGATCGGCTCGCTGATCGTGCTCACGGTGATCTGGCTGGTCCAGCGCTCACGGGCGTGAGGCCTCTCGCGTCCACCGGAGACGCGGCTGTGAAAGACCTCGATGCGATTGCGCTCGGCGCCAAGATCGGCGCCGCGATGACGCTGACGATGCTTGCGGCCTAGCGCTGGGCTTTATCGGATCGTTTTTTTGTGCGGCTGCCACGTCGCAGCTTTCGCAGCGCGGTCGACGACAGCGGCGATTTGAGGCCGTGCAGGAAGCACCAGGCCGGCGGCCGCCGGTCAGGCAGGCTGATGGCCGCGCGCTCGGGAATCCGAAAGCGCGACAGCGCGGCGCCAGCCGCGCTCGCCGCCGCATAAAGGCTCGGCCCCAGCCGGTCGATCACCACGATCGGCATCATCGAGGCGATGCCGCGCCAGTTCTGCCAGCGATGGAAGCTGCGCAGGTTGTCGGCGCCCATGATCCAGACGAATCGCACGCCGGGGCAGCGGGCCACCAACCACTTCAGCGTGTCGTAGGTGTATTTCGTCTTGATGACGGCCTCGACGCCGGTGATGTCGATGCGCGGGTGATGGGTCAGCGCGCGCGCCGCCGCGATGCGTTGCTCGATCGGCGCGAGGCCACTGGTATCCTTCAGCGGATTGCCCGGCGTCACCAGCCACCAGACGCGGTCAAGTTGGAGTCGCTTGAGCGCCAGCAGCGCGGCGCCAAGATGCGCGCGGTGCGGTGGATCGAAGGTGCCGCCGAACAGCCCGATGCGCATGCCAGGGGCGTGCGGAGGGAGCAAACGCTCGCTGCGCAGACGCGGACCGGTCACGGGCCGTCAACCTTGGTTGTCATTCCGGGGTGCGAACGAAGTCCGCGAACCCGGAATCCATAGTCCCGGTGCTGCGAATATGGATTCCGGGTCCGCCGCTTCGCGGCGTCCCGGAATGACGAAGGGGAGGTCACGGCCTGATCTGCCCCGTGCCGCGGATGCGGTATTTGAAGCTGGTAAGCTGCTCGAGGCCGACCGGGCCACGCGCATGCAGGCGGCCCGTCGCAATGCCGATCTCGGCGCCGAAGCCGAATTCGCCGCCGTCGGCGAACTGCGTCGAGGCGTTGTGCAGCACGATCGCCGAGTCGACCTCGCGCAGGAATTTCTCCGCCGCCTGCGGATCGTCGGTGACGATCGCGTCCGTGTGATGCGAGCCGTAGCGCTCGATATGCGCGATCGCACCATCGATGCCGTCCACCACCTTGGCGGCGATGACGGCGTCGAGATATTCGGTCGACCAGTCGTCCTCGCTGGCGGGCTTGACGCGGGAATCGACCGCCTGGGTTGCGTTGTCGCCGCGCACCTCGCAGCCGGCATCGAGCAGGGCGGCAAGGGCGTCTGGGTCAAGGAGATCGAAGACGCGCTGCTGGC
>CAZNTY010000034.1:0-12248 GCA_964576085.1 uncultured Undibacter sp.
ATGCTCGGGCCCTGGAGCAGGGCGGCGAACGCGCATTCTTCGATTTCGCGGCCGCGCAACTGACCGACCTGCTCGGCAGCAGCTTCGCGAATCGCATCCGGCCGGTCGGCATCCACCCGTGGGCAGCCGACCGGTTCGCGCGCGGCTCATACTCTTACGCGACGCCGGGCCACGCCGACGACCGCGCGCAACTCGCCGCGTCGGTCGAGGGCCGACTGTTCTTCGCTGGGGAAGCTTGCTCGCTCGAGTATTTCACCACCGCGCAGGGCGCCTTTCTCACCGGGGCCGATGCGGCGGAGGCGATACTGGCCGCGCGCGGTCGCGCGGCCAGCTCCCGCGGCTAGGCCGCCTGCTTGTTGACGCGCGAGGTCGCGAGCTTGGTCAAAATCTTGTCGGTCTGCTCTTCCTCGTCGAGATTCTGCTTGAGCACGCTGGCGCAATCCGGACGGCCGAGTTCCTTGGCCCAGGCGATCAGGGTGCCGTAGCGAGTGATCTCGTAGTGCTCCACCGCCTGCGCCGCCGCGATCAGCGCGGCGTCGAGCACCTGCTTGTCGTCGACCTCGCCGGAAACGTCATCCGCCTCCTCGATGATGCCGTCGATGGCGGGGCAGTCCACGCCTTCCGGCTCGTGGCCGTGCATCTTGAAGACCTCTTCGACCCGTTTGACGTGGCCCTTGGTTTGCTCGAGGTGCTTGCGGAAACCATCCTTGAGCTCGCCGCTGGTCGCCTTCTCGATCATCTCCGGAAGCGCCTTCACGATCTGCTGTTCTGCATAATAAATGTCCTGAAGCTGGTGCACGAACAGATCGTCGAGAGTCTTGATGTCTTTTGAAAACAGTCCCATTGGCCTCTCCTTTTTGCATGCGTGATGTCGGAGTAACGGCACGGTGCCTTAGCCGTTCCGCTTGGTCGGGGACTCGATGCGAATAAGTTTTTGCCGATCGGCATTCTCCCGCGGCGAGGAACATAAGTTCGACGGCGACGTTGGTGTGGCGGAATTGAGAGGGATCTTCACGATGGCGCGCAACACCTGGGTCGACGTCCTGTCGAATTTCGTTCGCAAGAATCCGCGCACCAGCGCGATGATTGCCTTCAACCTCGGCGTCTGGGCGGCCCAGGCGACGCGGAAGGGCATTGGTGGCGCTGACCTGACGAAACTGCCGTCTAAGCTGGTTGAGCTCGTGCCCTCAATGAAGGATCTCGAAAGCTACATTCCGGCGTTGCCATCGCCAGGAAAGCGCCAACCGGCGAGGAAGCACGTTGCGAGGAAACGGGCGGCCAAACGGCCGGTCAGGCGCCGCGCGTCCAGAAGCCCTGCCTGACAACCTCGTGTGTTTGATAAATCGGCCGCTTTCGGAACAATGACGTAGCGGCGAGGGCAGGCGCTTCGATATGATCAGATACCGCGCCAGCTCCAATTTGCCCGCCTAATCCTTGTCTTCCTTGAATGTTTCCCGGTACGGGTGCGCCGGGTAAACGCCGAGAATGGTCAGCTCCTTGGAGAAGAAACGCAGTTCTTCGAGAGCGAACACCAGGGCGCGGTCGTCGGGGTGACCCTCGACGTCGGCGTAGAACTGCGTGGCGAAGAAATTGCCGCCGACCATGTAGCTCTCGAGCTTGGTCATGTTGATGCCGTTGGTGGCGAAGCCGCCCATCGCCTTGTAGAGTGCGGCCGGCACGTTCTTCACCCGGAACACGAAGGTGGTGATGACCTTGCCGTTGCCAGCGGAAGTCCATTTTTTCTCGCGCGACAGCACGATGAAGCGCGTGGTCGAATGGGCCTCGTCCTCGACATTCTCCTTCAGGATGTCGAGGCCGTAGATCTCGGCTGCGAGCCGCGAGGCGATCGCGGCGCGGGTGACGTCCTTGCTCTCGGCCACCTCGCGCGCCGATCCCGCGGTATCGGCATTGACGATCGCCTTGAGCTTGAGGTCGCGGATCACGCCGCGGCACTGGCCGAGCGCCATCACGTGGCTCTCGACCGTTTTGATTGTTTTCAGCGAGGCCCCCTTCGGCGCCATCAGCTGGTTGCGGATCGGTAGAAACCATTCCCCCACAATGTGGAGGCCGGAGGTCGGCATCAGGTGATGGATGTCGGCGACGCGGCCGGCGACCGAATTCTCGATCGGGATCATGCCGAGATCGGCATCACCGCCGGCGATGGCGGAGAAGCAGTCCTCGAAGGTCGGGCATGGCACCGGCTCGTAGTCCGGATAAGCCTCGTGGCAGGCGATGTGCGAGTTCGCGCCTAGCTCCCCCTGAAAGACGATCTTCTTTTTAGCCATCGGTTCTGTCCCACCGTTATTGCCGCGTTGGGTTGCAGACCCCGGCCTTCGAGTCAACGGAATGGATTTTCGCCGACTATCCGGCGATAGCCGCGTCCTATCGCACTTTCCGAAGTCCAGAAACGCAAATTGGCTGGAACCTTTCTAAACGATCGCTCGTTACAGCAGCGGGCGCGGCCAGATTGCGGTCGATATTTCCATGCTGCATCGCCGGGAATTACTTGCCACTGCGGCGTGGCTTGCGTTGAGCGGATTGTCTGCCCAGGCCCGCGTTATTACCGGCGAGCTTCCCTGGACCCCGAATGCTGGCGATCCGCCGCCGCCCGTGCGGCCGGGGCCGTGGCTTTATTTCACCGCGGACGAAGCACATGCGGTTGAGGCGCTGGCTGACCGCATTATTCCTCCCGATCCGAGCACGCTTGGCGGCAAGGACGCGGGCTGCGCGGTCTATCTTGACCGCCAGCTTGCCGGACCATACGGACGCCAGGAGGGTCATTACGTGCGCCCGCCGTTCATGAACGGCACGAAGCAGCAAGGGCCGCAATCGGCCGATGGTCCCGCCAAAAAATATCGTGACGGCCTCGCCGCGCTCGATCGCTACTGCCGCGCGCAGCACGGCGGCAAAGCCTTCGCCGAATTGTCTGACGCCGACAAGGACGCGCTGCTGCACGACCTCGAAGGCGGCAAGGCCAAGCTCGACGGCGTGGACGGCCAGGCTTTCTTCGAGCAATGCATCAAAGACATCCAGATGGGCTTTTTCGCCGACCCGATCTACGGCGGCAACCGCGACATGGCGTCGTGGGCGATGATCGGTTTTCCCGGCGCTCGCTACAATTATCTCGACTGGATCGACCGTCACAACGAGCGTTATCCGCTGCCGCCGGTCAGCCTCGCCGGCCGTATCGACTGGACGCCGAAGAGGTGAATGATGGCCCACATCCTGCCAAAGAAAGATGTCGTCATCGTCGGCCTCGGCTGGACCGGGTCGATCCTGGCCCACGAGCTGACCGACGAAGGACTCGACGTCATCGCGATCGAGCGCGGGCCGTGGCGCGACGCGCCGACCGATTTCCCGCCGACTTACGCGCAGGACGAGCTGCGCTATCACATCCGTCACGAGCTGTTCCTGCGGCCGGACCAGACGACGTTCACGTTCCGCAACAAGATGGATCAGACCGCGCTGCCGATCCGTGAGTGGGGCGCTTTCATGCCGCCGAACGGTGTCGGCGGTGGCGGGGTGCACTGGAACGGGCAGACCTATCGCTTCCTGCCGTCCGATTTCGTGCTGCGGACGCATCTGACCGAACGCTACGGCGCGTCGTTCATTCCCGAGGACATGACGATCCAGGACTGGGGCGTGACCTATGACGACCTCGAGCCGCACTACGACGCGTTTGAATATCTGTGCGGCACTTCCGGGCAAGCCGGCAATCTGCGCGGCCAGATCCAGGAGGGCGGCAATCCCTATGAGGGCGCGCGCTCGCGGCCTTATCCCAATCCGCCGCAGAAGCAGGGGTTCGGCCATGCGCTGTTCGGCAAGGCGGCGCGCGAGCTTGGCTACAAGCCGTTCCCGCAGCCGTCCGGCAACATGTCGCAGGCCTACACCAATCCGCTCGGCGTGCGGCTCGGGCCGTGCACCTATTGCGGCTATTGCGAGTGGTTCGGCTGCGCCAATTATTCCAAGGCATCGCCGCAGACCACGATCCTGCCGGTGCTGGTGCGCAAGGCGAACTTCACGGCGCGCGACAACTGCGAGGTGACGAAGATCAACACCGATCGCTCCGGCAAGGTCGCGACCGGCGTCACCTTCGTCGATTCATCCGGGCAGGAATGGGTGCAGCCGGCCGAACTGGTGGTCCTCGCCGCCTACGCGATGTTCAACGTGCAACTGCTGCTGCTGTCGGGAATCGGCCAGCCCTATGACCCGGCCGCCAACACAGGTGTCATCGGCCGCAACTATACCCACCAGACGATGTCGAGCGTCGACGGCTTCTTCGACAAGTCGAAGTTCAACTTCAATCCGTTCATCGCCTCCGGCGCCATCGGCATGATCATCGACGACTTCAACGGCGACAATTTCGACCACGGTCCGCTCGGCTTCGTCGGCGGCGGCTATTTCGCCCACGCCCAGACCAATGGCCGGCCGATCACCACCACGCCGGTGCCTCCGGGCACGCCGAAATGGGGCGCGGGGTGGAAGCAGGCAGTGCGCGACAATTACCTCAGCACCGTGAGCGGCGCCGCGGTGCACGGCAGCTTCTATAGCTATCGCGACGTCTATCTCGATCTCGATCCGACCTACAAGGACCGCTTCGGCCGTCCGCTGATGCGCATGACGATCGATTTCCACGACAACGAGCTGAAGGCGGCCGCTTATCTCACCGACAAGCTGGACGAAATCGTCAAGGCGATGGGCGCGCAGAAGACCAACAAGAAGCCGCGCAAAGGTCCCTACGACATCACCACCTACCAGACCACGCATCTCAACGGCGGCGCCATCATGGGCACCGATCCGAAGACCTCGGCGCTCAATCGCTACCTGCAAAGCTGGGACGTGCCGAACCTCTTCGTGATGGGGGCGAGCGCGTTCCCGCAGAACGCCGGTTACAACCCGACCGGCACCGTGGGCGCGCTGGCATTCTGGTCGGCCAAGGCCATCCGCGAGCAGTATCTCAAGAATCCGGGGCCGCTGGTCGATGCGTAGGATTGCCGCATTATTGCTTCTGCTTTGCACCGCGGGCGGCGCCCTCCCTGCGCGCGCCAGCGAACAGGACCACACGCTGATCGAGCGTGGCCGCTACCTTGCCACGGCATCGGACTGCGTCGCCTGCCACACCGTCCCGGGCGCGGGCAAGCCGTTCGCAGGCGGGCGGCCGATCGAAACGCCGTTCGGCAACATCGTCTCTGCCAACATCACGCCCGACCAGGCCACCGGCATCGGCGCCTGGAGCGATGAACAGTTCGACGACGCGGTGCGTCGCGGCGTCCGCCCGGACGGCAGCCGGCTCTATCCGGCGATGCCCTATACCGCCTACACCAAGATGTCGCACGACGATGTGAAGGCGATCCGCGCCTACCTCAACACCGTCGAGCCGGTGCACAATGAGGTCAACCGCAGCGCGCTGCCGTTCCCGCTGAACATCCGCACCGCCATGCGAGTATGGAACGCGCTGTTCTTCAGCAAGGGCGAGTTCAAGCCCGATCCGCAGAAATCCGCCGAATGGAATCGCGGTGCCTATCTCGTCACCGGGCCGGGCCATTGCGGCGCCTGTCACACGCCGAAGAATGTGCTCGGCGGCGACAAGCAGAGCGAGGCGCTCCAGGGCTCGCGGCTGCAGGGCTGGTTCGCGCCGAACATCACCAACGACACGGTCGCTGGCCTCGGTGCCTGGTCGGCCGACGACGTCGTGACCTATCTCCGCACCGGGCATAACCGCATCACCGCGGCGACCGGGCCGATGGCGGAGGAGGTCGAGAACGCCAGCGCCTACATGACGGACGCCGACCTCAAGGCGATCGCAACTTATCTGAAATCGGTGCCCGGCCAGTCCGGCAGCACGCAGCCGGTCGCCGCCAACGACCCGGTGATGAAGGCCGGGGAGGCGATCTACCGCGACCAATGCGCAGCCTGCCACATGATCGACGGCAAGGGCGTCGCCAGCCTGTTCCCGTCGCTGGCCGACGGCTCGGTGCTGCGCTCGCGCGATCCGCGCACCGCGATCCGACTGGTGCTGCGCGGCGCGCGCACCGCGGCGACCAAGGACGAGCCGACCGCGCCGGGTATGCCGTCGTTCTCGCGACAGTTGACCGATGAGCAGATCGCGGCGGTGCTGACTTATGCCCGCAACACTTGGGGCCGCCCGGCCGCGGCCGTATCCGCGAATGACGTGGCTGACGCGCGCAGCGACCTCAGCGCGCGCTCCGACTGATCCGAATTGTTGGCATCGGTCGGGTCGGGCTGGATCGGAACAAGGCGCCGCGCGCGGCGTTCGCCCTCTGAGGGCGCGCTGTCTATGAGGGTCGAAAAATGACCGCCAGTGCCAAGAAACTGCCCCACGCCGCCGGAGGCTGGGGTTCGGTTGGAGCCCTGCTGGAGATTCTGACGCAAGAGCAGGTGCCGGTCCTCGGCAGTGAAATTCTGTGGAAGCAAAACAAGGTCGACGGCTACATGTGCGTGAGCTGTTCGTGGGCCAAGCCCGCCGAGCCGCACATCTTTGAGTTCTGCGAGAATGGCGCCAAGGCCACCGCATGGGAAATCACGCACAAGAAAACGACGCCGGAATTTTTCGCCCAGCACACTGTCAGCGAGCTGCGGAACTGGTCAGATCATAAACTCGAAGAGAATGGCCGGCTGACGCATCCCATGCGTTACGATGCCGCGAGCGACAAATATGTTCCAGTTGCATGGGCCGAAGCATTTGCCGCGATTGGCGCGGAGCTGAAGGCGCTCGATCCGAAATCGGTCATCTTCTACACCTCGGGCCGCGCCTCGCTCGAAGCGAGCTACATGTATCAACTGTTTGGCCGCATGTACGGGACCAACAATTTTCCGGATTCCTCGAACATGTGTCACGAGTCGACCTCGGTCGCTTTGCCGGCCGTGATCGGCGTTCCAGTCGGCACCGTGCTGCTCAAGGATTTCGACGAGACCGACTGCATTTTTTTCTTCGGCCATAACACCACGACAAACGCGCCGCGCATGCTGCATCCGCTTCAAAAGGCGGCACAGCGCGGCGTCCCGATCGTCACGTTCAATCCGCTGCGGGAGCGCGGGCTCGAGCGCTTCGTCAACCCGCAAAGCCCGACGCAGATGCTGGCCGGCGGTACGCGCATCTCCTCGCAGTATTGCCAGCTCCGCTTTGGCGGCGACATCGCGGCGATCGTCGGTATCTGCAAGGCGGTGATCGAGGCCGACGACGCGGCGAAGGCCCGGGGCGGGCCGCGTGTTCTCGATGTGCCTTTCATCGAGCAACATACGCACGGCTTCGAGCAATTTGCCGATTTCTGCCGAGGCAAGCCCTGGATGTTCCTGGAACGAGCGTCCGGTCTCTCGGAAGCTGAAATGCGCACCGCGGCGGAAACCTACATGCGCGCCAAGGCGGTCATCATCAATTACGGCATGGGTGTCACGCAGCACACCTATGGTGTCGAGGCCTGCAAGATGATGGTCAATCTGGCCTTGTTGCGGGGAAATATTGGAAAGCCCGGAGCCGGCATTTCGCCGATCCGTGGTCACTCCAACGTGCAGGGGCAGCGCACCGTCGGCATCAGCGAGAAGACCAAGCTAGTGCCGCTCGACAAGCTCAGGGCGCTCTACGGTTTCGAACCGCCGCGGGAGGACGGCCTCACCACGGTCGACGCGTGCAAGGGTATTCTCAACGGGACAGTGCGCGGGTTCGTCAGCCTCGGCGGCAATTTCGCCCGCGCCGTGCCGGAACGGTCATTGATCGAGCCGGCCTGGACGAAGCTGCGGCTTTCGGTGCAGATCGCCACGAAGCTCAACCGCACTCACCTTCTACCCGGAGAAGTCACCTATCTCCTGCCTTGCCTTGGCCGCATCGAGATCGACCAGCAGGCCACCGGGGAGCAGGCTGTCTCGATGGAAGATTCCACGGCCTGCATCCACGGCTCGCGCGGCCAGCGCAGGCCGGTCAGTGAGCATGTTCTCTCCGAACCAGCCATCGTGGCCGGGATGGCCAAGGCGACGCTGCCGCCTAATCCGACCGTGCCGTGGGACAAATGGGTCGGCGACTATTCGCTGGTGCGCGACGCGATCGAGGCCACGTATCCCGACCAGTTCAAGGATTTCAACAAGCGCATGTTCACCCCAGGCGGTTTCCCGCGTCCGCTCGCCGCCCGCGAACGTGTCTGGAAGACGCCGAACGGCAAGGCCAACTTCACCGTTCCCGAAAGTCTCGACCACGAAGCGTCAGTTGGCGGGGCTGACGTCTATCAGTTGATGACGACGCGCGCCGACGGCCAGTTCAACACCACGATCTATACCGAAGACGATCGTTTCCGCGGCGTGAAGGGCGGCCGCAACGTGCTGTTGATGAACAAGGCGGACATGATGCGGCTCGGCGTGCGGGAAGGCGACCAGGTTTCGCTGGAAACCGTCGCACAAGACGGCGTCTCGCGCACTTTGGGCGGGCTGTCGATCCTGCCGTACGGCGTCCCGGAAAAATGCGTGGTTGGCTATTATCCGGAATGTAACGTGCTCATTCCGCTGTGGCATTATGCCAAGGAGAGCAAGGTGCCGGCGGCGAAATCGATTCCCGTGCGGATCAGTCTCCAGCACCACGCGCCCTAAGTCTAGCCGAGCATCCGTCGCGCTTTCTCCAGATCCTCAGGTGTGTCGACGCCGAGCGGCACGCTGTCGACGACGGCGATGTCGATGCGCATCCCGGCGTCGAGGGCGCGAAGCTGCTCGAGCTTTTCCCGCTTCTCGTTCTCCGACGGCGGCAACGCGACAAATTTCTCCAGCGCCGAGCGGCGATAGGCATAGAGACCGATATGATGGTAATGCGGGCCGGCGCCGGTGGCGTTGGCGCGGGTGAAAGTTTCGGCGCGCAGGCGGCGTGGCGTGATCGGCCGGCCGATCGCCTTGACCACGTTCGGATTGGTGAGCTCTTCGTCGTCGGTAATGACAGCAGCCAGCGTTGCAATGTCGACCGCCGGTTCATCGAGCGGGTCGAGCGCCGCCTTGATATCGCCCGGCGCGATGGTCGGCAGGTCGCCCTGGACGTTGACCACAATGCGAACGCGCCGCTCCGGATCGAGCTCCATCAGGGCTTCATGGATGCGGTCCGAGCCCGACGGATGATGCGCGGCCGTCATCACCGCGCGGCCGCCGGCCTTTTCCACCGCCGCCGCGACCGGCTCCGAGTCGGTCGCCACCACGACCTC
Source organism: uncultured Undibacter sp. (assembly GCA_964576085.1). Taxonomy (GTDB): domain Bacteria; phylum Pseudomonadota; class Alphaproteobacteria; order Rhizobiales; family Xanthobacteraceae; genus Pseudolabrys. The sequence continues at coordinate 9,192 of CAZNTY010000034.1, forward strand.
GCCGATCCGCGCCGCCTGGGCGCGGCGCACCACGTGGACGATCATCGGCAGGCCGTGGATATCGAGCAGCGGCTTGCCAGGCAGCCGGGTTGCGGCGAGCCGGGCCGGAATCAGGACAAGGACGTCGGACATCGGCGAGCAGCGCTCCCTTGAGCACGCAACCGCGCCTGGCTGGCGGGCGGACAACGGCCCCAAGGGCTCCAAAGGCCCTTTGTCGCGGTCTTGGCGCTGTTATACGGGTTGCCTCGGGGCGGGCAAACCGGTATCCAAGCGCCACCCGCCCGCTCCCTCGTTCGTGAGTCGAACGCGATGAATTCATTCGAATTGAACAAGATTCTTGGTGCCATTCTCGGCACCTGCCTGATTACGCTCGCACTCAACATCACCGCCGGCGCGATCTTCGCCCCGGTGAAGCCCGCCAAGCCCGGTTATGCGATTGCGGCCAAAGAGGAATCCGCCGGCGGCGGCGAAGCCAAGAAGGAAGCCGAGGAGCCGATCGAAAAGCTGCTGGCGAGCGCCTCGGTGGAAAAGGGCCAGGCTGCGGCCAAGCAATGCGCAGCCTGTCACACCTTCGAGAAGGGCGGTCCGAACCGGGTCGGCCCGAACCTGTGGAACATCGTTGGAAGCGAGCGCGGCGAGGGCCGTGGCTTCAATTTCTCTGCCGCCATGAAGGCCAAGGGCGGCACCTGGACCTATGACGAGCTCAACAAGTTCTTGGCCAATCCGCGCGGCTATATCCCGGGCACGGCGATGACTTTTGCCGGCCTGTCGCGGCCCCAGCAGCGCGCCGACGTGATCGATTACCTGCGCACCTTGTCGGATAACCCGCAGCCTCTGCCGAAGGCCGCCGAGAACGCGCCTGCCCCAGGCAATGGGCAGGGCGGCGGACAGCCACAGCAGGCGCCCGAAAAGAAATAATGACCGCGGCGGCTATTTGACAAAACGGCCGGTTATCCGGCCGTTTTCGTTTATGAACGGGCCGGAAAACCGACATAATATTGCGAGCAAGTCCACGAGCAGGATTTTTGCCCGGAGCTAACGATGTTTTTGTCTCGCCGATCCCTGTTGTTGTCCGGCGCCGCTTTGCTTGGCGCGCCAGTGATCGGAGCCGCGACGGTTTTCGCCCAGGACAAGACGTGGAAGCACGGCCTGTCGCTGTTCGGCGAGCTCAAATATCCGGAAGGCTTCAAGCGCTTCGACTACGTCAACCCGGCAGCGCCGAAAGGCGGCACGGTGCGCCAGATCGCGTTCGGCACTTTCGATAATTTCAACAGCGTCGTCAGCGGCGTGAAGGGCAGCATCGCGAATGGCATCGAATTGATCCTCGAGACATTGACGATTCCCGCGCTCGATGAGGTTTCGACCGAATACGGCCTGCTCGCGGAAAGCGTCAGCTATCCGCCGGACTTTTCCGCCGTCACCTACCGGCTGCGGGCCGCGGCACGCTGGCACGACGGCAGGCCGGTGACGCCGGACGACGTCATTTTCTCGTTCGAGACGCTGAAGGCCAACAGTCCGCAGCTTGGCGCCTACTACCGCCACGTCATCAAGGCCGAGAAAAGCGGGGAACGCGACGTCACTTTCACCTTCGACGGTCCCGGCAATCGCGAGCTGCCGCAGATCGTCGGCCAGATTTTCGTGCTGCCGAAGCACTGGTGGGAGGGCGCCGACGCCAACGGCAGGAAGCGCGACGTAACGCAGACGACACTTGAACCGCCGCTCGGCAGCGGTCCTTATCGCATCAAGAATTTCACGCCCGGCCGCTCGATCGCCTACGAGCGCATCAAGGATCATTGGGGCAAGGACCTCAATGTCTACGTCGGGCAGAACAATTTTGACGAGATCCGCTTCGAATATTTCCGTGACACCACGGTGGCGCTCGAAGCGTTCAAGGCCGATCAGGTCGACTGGCGCACCGAGAACAGCGCGAAGAACTGGGCGACGGCCTACGACTTCCCCGCGGTGCAGGACAAGCGCGTGGTGCTCGAGGAGTTCGACATCCGCAATTTCGGCATCATGCAGGCCTTTGCCTTCAACATCCGGCGCGACAAGTTCAAGGACGCAAGAGTGCGGCGGGCGTTCAATTTCGCGTTCGACTTTGAGGAGATGAACAAGCAGATCTTCTTCGGGCAATATCACCGTATCAGCAGCTATTTCGAGGGCACCGAGCTGGCGTCAAGCGGCCTGCCACAGGGCCGCGAGCTCGAAATCCTCAACACCGTGAAAGACGAGGTGCCGCCGGAGGTTTTCACGGCGCCCTACAGCAATCCGGTCGGCGGCGATCCGCAGAAGGTGCGAGCCAATTTTCGCGAAGCGTTGCGATTATTCAAGGAGGCCGGTTACGAGGTGAAAAACACCCGGCTGGTCGATGGCAAAGGCGAGCAGCTCACTGTCGAATTCCTCGCCGATGACCCCTCCACCGAGCGTTTCTTCCTGTTTTACAAGTCCTCGCTCGAGCGCATTGGCATCGCTGTCACCGTGCGCGTGGTCGACTCCGCGCAATACGAAAACCGGTTGCGGCAACGTGACTTCGACATCATCGTCGCCTCTTGGGGCGAGTCGTTGTCGCCCGGCAACGAGCAGCGCGGCTTCTGGGGCTCACGCGCCGCCGACCAGCCCGGCTCGCGCAATCTAGTCGGCATCAAGAATCCTGCAGTCGACGCGCTGATCGAGCGGGTGATCTTCACCAAGGACCGCGCCGATCTGGTCGCCGCCACCAAGGCGCTCGACCGCGTGTTGCTGTGGAATTTTTACGTCGTGCCGCAGTGGACTTACGGCAAGATACGCACCGCGCGCTGGGACCGTTTCGGGCGCCCCGACACCATGCCGAAATACGGTCTGTCGGCATTCCCGACCATCTGGTGGTGGGACGAAACGCGCGCGGCGAAGACGAGGCGAGGGTGATCGAGGCCGCGGGAAGAGGAAATCGCTGGTCGCGGCGCCGCGTTCTCGCGACCGCGTCCGCGCTGGCTGCAAGCACTGCGCTGCCACGATTTGCGCCGGCCGAAACCAACGAGCGCCACGGCATCTCGGCGTTCGGCGACCTCGCCTATCCGC
>CAZNTY010000035.1:0-1818 GCA_964576085.1 uncultured Undibacter sp.
GCCTCGGCGCCGATGCCACCAATGGCGAGGCAGTGGCCCGGCTTTATGCCGCCAAGGGCCGGCCGCGCTTCAACCCGTTGATCGCCCACGTTGCCGATATCGCCGCGGCCCGGCGGCGCGGCGCGTTCAACCCGGCCGCAGAACGCCTGGCGGCCGCGTTCTGGCCCGGTCCCCTAACCCTGGTGCTGCCGAAGGCGGCGGGTTGCGACGTTGCCGACCTGGCGCTTGCCGGGCTCGACAGCGTTGCCGTGCGCATGCCTTCGCATCCGGTGGCGCGCGACCTGCTCGCGGCGTTCGGCAAGCCGGTTGTCGCGCCTTCAGCGAACCGTTCGGGGCACGTCTCGCCAACCGATGCTGCCCACGTGCTCGCCGACCTGCGCGGCCGCATCGACCTGATCATCGACGGCGGACCGTGCGCCGTAGGGCTTGAATCGACCATCGTGTCCTGCGTCGGCATGCCGACCTTGCTGCGCCCGGGCGGACTGCCGCGTGCCGAGATCGAGCGCGTGCTGGGCCAGCCGCTTGCGGCGATGCCGGCATCGCACCCGCCGACCGCCCCCGGCATGCTGGCCTCCCATTACGCGCCGAAGGCGCTGCTGAGGCTCGACGCCGATGCGGCGAAGCCCGGCGAAGTCCTGCTCGGCTTCGGCCCGAACGCCCCGGCAGGAACCCTCAATCTCTCGCCGCGCGGCGACCTGGTGGAAGCCGCCGCCAATCTGTTCTCGCACCTGCGCGCGCTCGACCGCAACGGTGCTAAGGTCATTGCCGTGATGGCGGTGCCGCGCGAAGGCCTCGGCGAGGCCATCAACGACCGGCTCAGGCGCGCCGCAGCGCCGCGACCGGACGCGCGACCCTGAGTGTGCGACCATGAGCATGCAATGAACGTTCAGACCAAGCCGACGCTGCTACCCGATCTGCTCGCGCGTTTCGCTGCGATCGTCGGCGACAAGTACGCCGTCACCGACCCGCAGATGCAGGAGCCTTATCTCGTGGAGATGCGCGACCTCTACCACGGCCGCACGCCGGTGGTGCTGCGGCCGGGCTCGGTGAAGGAAGTCTCCGACATCCTCAATCTCGCCAACGAGACGCGCACCGCGATCGTGCCGCAGGGCGGCAACACCGGGCTGGTCGGCGGCCAGATCCCGCATCACGGCGAGATCGTGCTCTCGCTCAAGCGGCTCGACACAATCCGCGAGGTCGATCCGCTGTCCAACACCATCACTTGCGAAGCCGGCGTCACGCTGCAGAACGCGCGCGAGGCGGCGGCGAAGGTCGACCGGCTCTATCCGCAGCTTCTCCCCTCGGAGGGCACCTGCACCATCGGCGGCAACCTATCGACCAATGCCGGCGGCGTCGCCGCGCTGGCCTATGGCATCGCGCGCTCGCATGCGCTCGGGCTCGAGGTCGTACTGGCCGACGGCCGCGTGCTCAACAATCTCAACAAGCTCAAGAAGGACAACACCGGCTACGACCTGCGCGACCTGTTCATCGGCGCCGAAGGCACGCTCGGCGTCATCACCGCGGCGGTGCTGCGCCTGGTACCACGGCCGCGTTCGGTGGAGACCGCCTATGCCGGGCTCGCCTCGCCCACCGAGGCGCTGGGCCTGCTGACGTTGGCGCAGGAGCGGTTCGGCAACGACGTCACCAGCTTCGAGATCATGCCGCGCGAGGGCATCGCCGCCGTGCTCACGCACGCGCACGGCACGCGCGACCCGCTCGCCAGGCCTTATCCCTGGTATGCGCTGATAGAGGTGTCGTCGCAGGCGCGGTCCGGCGTGCGGGCGCAGGTCGAGGAGATGCTGGCAACCGGTCTAGACA
>CAZNTY010000036.1:0-5003 GCA_964576085.1 uncultured Undibacter sp.
CCTTCCGGCAATGAGTACTGGTCGTCCCCGCGGAGAATCAGGCTGCCATCTTCGACGGAGATGCGAAGATCGAATCGACCGGGCTGCCAGTCCTTGAGCCGTTGGATCCGTTCCATCCGATATCGCGTGATGTCGTTGTCAGCCGTGAAGCCGAGAGTGATGGTCCGCGTCAACGGATCCGGCTCCTCGAACTCGAACCCGGCTTCGACCTGACGCTTCAGCCGATACGGTCGATTCTTGCGACGAAACTGGATTTCGACGTATTCGTGCATACCGCACCCTCCGATGATTCAGGTCGTTATGGACGGTCCTTCACGCACACACTTTAGCGCAGGCGCCCTGCTCGCCGTCCAGACGGCGGCAATCATCCAGGGGTTACTGGTGGAACTGCTGGATCGGGAAGGACGGTAGGGTGTAGTGGCGAAATCAGCACGACGCTACACGGCTGAGCGACGGCAACAAAACGCTGTCAAGTACAATTATCGATGCGTCAGCCAAAACAACGTGTCACGCCGAGTGAAACCAGACGGCGGCGCTGTATCGAGACGATCGCTATTTAAAAATTTTTCGAGTGCATCTCTTGGTGCTGTCCCGATGCCAGCGATGTACGCATCCAAGAAGTACCGCTGACGGTTACCATTTGTGTCTGGGCTCTTGGATTCGGCAACGCCAGCCACGATTAGCACACCGCCATCTTGGGGAAGGCGCCTGAGTGCGTCTGGGCGAAGTTTGTCGATCTCTGTTTTGATACGATATTGCAGAGCTGAGTCAGTCAGCCAACTGAGAACATTCGGAGCAAGTCTGACGGCGGCACCCCAGCTATTTGGCAAACGTGCTTCGGGTGGCTGATTACTTGACGTTGGCAAGACCTCCTGAATAACGCCCGTCTGCGCGATAGCCCAAATCGGCTGTAGGCAGACAGAAATGATCGATGCTTTAATCGACGCTTTTAGCCAAAGTTTTGCATTGTTCATTCATTCACTCCTCAGCCGAGAGCATCGAGTTCACTCATCCGAATACAAATTACTTGTTCAGTGCGGCAACCGGCGCAACTCGCCATCGGTCTTTTCTGGCCTCTATTCGTCTCGGGCCATTCCTCCGGGGCGTCGCCGGCAACGCTCCCGAGGCACCAAGCAATGAGGCCTTTATCATTGGCGGCGATACCGCGGTGTTGGTTGGGCTGAGCTGTCAATTCACGCCAGGGTACATTCTTCCGCAGTAAAGGGCGCGAAATCTTTCGCGCACGTCCGATCGAGCCCTTAGGATGTCTGCTGCGGGTGCGTCGAGCGGTCGGGACTTGTGCCATGACGCGAGAACTGCCTCGGCGACGCGTGGAGCCACGCTATTCTTGCAGTAGTACACAACCTCTGCGGGTTCAAGTGTGCGGTCTCGTTGCTTTTGATCAAACCGTTCGGAGATTGTGAACCCGCTGCAGCACAGAATCGGTTTGATTGCGGAATCGACCGCGGCGCGCTTGGGAGGCAGATGAAGAAGCAACTCCATTACATCAGCCGAGGACGGCAATGCTTTTGATTCAACTTCAGGAATGCAGTCGTTCGTTCGCGTCTGAGCTGTGATCTGCATGCAGTCGTTGACACCCTTGGTTAGACGAGACTGAAACTCTTTGAGCTTGGTTAGCGAATTGCTTAAGTCGCTGCTTCCCTTCTCCAAGGCGAAGTACGTCGGACGATCGGCCGTGCGCCCTTCCCCCACCATAATCTTCGTCCTGGACGCGCCTGAGGCATAGGCGTCGAACGCACTGTTTACAGCCTGAACATCGAGGTAAGCGCCAAATAATTCGTCTAGTCGTGACCCTTCAAGATTGCTCTGAGGATACGGAGCGATCACAATTTGATATGGGACTCGCTCTACCGTTGATGGATTGAGATCGTTGATAGCCTTGATGAACTGTGAAACAGTAGTCGGAAGGTTGGCGAGTGCGAGGCCGCCGTACCCAACCACCTTGATTGCAACCTGTGACTGGCTCATCTGCCTTTTGACTTGTTGGGCAACCGAAATGTCTCCTTCTTGTCCGCCACCAAAACCGCCGTTTCGGACAACAACAGAGGCTTTCCCTTCGAATTCCCGATTTATCTCCTCAGCCGACATCTGCGCGGTTCCAACCATCTCGCCTCCGAAGATGATTGATTGCACGTAGGAATCTCCGCAATTCGCCGTCCGATTACCCAAGGAAACCGTATCGATTGACTCAGTCGACCTACCAATGCTCCTCAGCTTGAACGTCACGCGTTCCATGCTGCCCGTCGTCTCAATAAACTGCCGATAGAACGTCTGAATGTCTGCTGACCCGAGTCCCCAATTCCAGGAACCGTTCACCGATACCTGAAGGTCGCTCGCCACGTCTCGCGAACTCTTGGACCGTGAGAACGAGTATTCGCTTCCTCCACTGGTTAGATCCACATGGCTAGTGACTGAAGCAAGGCATGTCTCGGGCGCCGGCTGATTCGTTCGGCTATTCCAGCCTTGCCCAATCCGAAGATTCGGAGTTCCGGGAAAGATTCTCAGTGTCCTCGGCGCTCGCACTTGGGCTTTCGGGTGAGCCACAAGCAGCCCACAAACAATGAGCGGGAGTCCAATTGACGACAAGGCAGCGAATAACAAGCCCGAGGCACACGAACTTATGCCTAGTGCAACACGGGACGATCGCGATCTAAAACTCACAGCTCACCTCCATCTGCACACATCGATTCGTTTGACTCCTCGTGTTATCGATGAATCAGGCATGCTCGTCGTATAGCCTGGCCGCAAAACTTACCGGAAATTTTCAGCTAATCGGGCTCTCCTGGCGACCTCAGCGAGGAACGCAACTCCACACCGGCTTGTCGAGCCATGACGCGCCGTGCACGCGACAAAAATCAAAATGCTCCATCTCGTCTGGCGTGATCGCACGAACATTCTCTCGAAGCTGAAATACATATTCGGCGTTGGCGTACGCCAAATAGCCGGTCCGACGCGACCATTGATCTGTTGACCAAGTTTCAAGGACATCCAAGACATCTGGAGCGACCCTGTTCGCGTCATTACGAATCACGACCGCGTCGTCGGTCAGCTCCGCATAATCGTCCGTAACGAACAGGCGTTCGTTGCCCTCAAATCTAAAGGCAAGCCGGCCATCTTTAATCACTGGCGTAACAGTTTGCTCGACAAGACGATAGAGAACGTCGCCACGAATGTTGCGTTGTACTCCAGCGAAGATGCCAGCATCGACCTCTGCAACGCCATACATGTGGACAAGAAGAGACGTCGAGACGCCATCGACGAGGCCTTCAAGAAACTGCTGAAGCGACCGTGGACACGGATAGCCGCCGACGACAACGAGCAGGCGATCGGGCAGGGCGCGTCCGTGACGGCGATGTGTCGCCAGAAAATGTGCTGCCGCCAGCGGCTGAGCGATCAAAATGGCCGTAGTGTGTTCGCGAGCAGCGAATTCCAGTGCACGGGACACGGTAGCTTGTCGAAGGTAACTATCGACGAGGGCTGCCTGCGGCAACTCACCGATTGCTGCTGGATAGGCATTTACGACGAGCGGAGCCGATGACGTGAGCAGGCCACGGATATTCGGAAACACCTCGAGCACTGAAGCCAGCTTGTTTCGCGGCTGGATGACACGAAAGCGGAGAGGATCCAGGTTGGTCCGACCGGCGGAGTACGAAAGCGTTCTCCCGATCAGGCTATTGATGCTCATAAATGGGCCGGTTGCCTCTTAAAACCCGAGAGCCAGGGACGAATATCCTCTGTTGTGATCGGATCGGCGATATCGACAAATAGACGCTGAAGCGGTGTCGGCCTCCACGGCTCCGTAGTAAAGGCCATCACGACGCTGCGAGTACGTAGCAGTGGATGAGTGAATGTCGGCGCAACAACGGCGTGATAGCCGAGCCGCGTATAGTAGCCAGTTCGTTGAGCATTGACGTCGATCACATCCAGCCGGACTCCCTGCATGAGGCCAAGCTTCCACGCGGCGCTAATGAGTGCAGAAGCCACGCCTGAGCGCTGCCTGAGCGCCGGGTCGAGACAAAAACGATTGGCGGATGCAATTTGAGATCGGAATCGATTCAGCAACGAAGCCGGAAAGTGTTCTTCGCAATCCAGCTTTCCCTGAGAAGCTCTTGTTATCCGAAGCGTTCCCGACGGGCGGCCGCCGACAAGGGCAAGCCAGATCTCCGAATATTCGTCCTGCGCATCTACTGCTTCGCGAGGAGACAAGCCATAGGCGTCTGCACGAATCTGTCGTACGTCATCGAAGCGACAATGATCCGTCGACACTCTTTGTACGTCGATGAGATCAGCAACAATTGAATCAAATTGCCTTGTGGATTGCATCGTCTCGGGCCACTTGGAAGCCGGCGGTCCTCATTCTCAGGATCCTTCCAGCCGCCGTCCTTCGAGCACTGAACAAATAACAGCGTAAACCCCACCATCACTGCTGCGGCGAGCTCTCGGGTGGATTCCGCCTTCGATCAGATCGAATAGCCGCCAATTTTCACTCTTGACGTGACTCATGAATTCTCCATTCACGCACGTGAGCAGAGGCTCTTCAGAAATGGCGACCGGACGCTCCGAAGATGCGATGTGTCCGTCAGAGACAGCCGCATCAAACAAACTTCTCCGTACTCCGGATGCTCGATCATCCGAAGGAAGGCGTAGCCCATCTTTTCGAAAAACCTCAAGAGAGGCGCGTTGCAGTCGATATAGTCGCAGGCAATCCCATTGCGAAGGCCGACCGCGTAGAGCATGGTCGCGAGACGCACGGCGACTGGGGAATTCCGGAGAGCCGCAGCGACCATCAAACGCGTCGTTACCGACGTACGCTCGGCATCGTGATTGGCCAGGCCGTCCAGACCATACAGGCTGGAATAGAGAGGCAACGAACCAAGACGCAGGAAGTTCGTGCGAACGGTGCCGATGACTGCCCTACTCTTGGGATCGAGCGCGGCCAGCACGATACCGCGACCATCTAGCGGATCCTCGATGCGTCGCCG
>CAZNTY010000037.1:0-1501 GCA_964576085.1 uncultured Undibacter sp.
GCTCCTTCATCTCGCGCGCCTCGAGGCCGCCGGTCATCTGGATCAGCCGGTCGGCCAGCGTCGACTTGCCGTGGTCGATGTGCGCGACGATGGAGAAATTGCGGATATTGTCGATGGGCGCGGCCGTCATGGTGGCGGGCAGATAACACCCGCCCGCGCGCGCTTCAAGCGGCGCCGTGGACGCTTGCCACCGCCTGTGCGATAGAGACGTGACTCGGACTTCTTCGCTGACGGAGCAAGCGATGCCAGCCGCTGGCCGGCTCGATGCGGGCGACATCGCCGCGCTCGCGGTCATCGTTCCCAACCTCAGTCGGCGCTACTCCGGCGTCACCGCGACCAGCCGCATGGTCACGCCGCGCATCGCTTCGACGATGCCGACGGCCTGGCTCGGGCCGAATTGTCCGGACGGTGTTCGGTACGTGACGGTGTTCGACCTGCTGCGGCTGCGGTTCGCGCGCCGGGACGCGCCGGTCGCCTGGCACGCACGGCGCAATATCGAAATGATCGTCGGCGTCCTGCTGCGGGCGCTCGGCTGGCGGCTCAAGCTGGTGTTCACCTCGGCGGCCCAGCGTCATCACAAGGCGCTGACCCGCTGGCTGATGGCGCGCATGGACGCGCTGATCGCCACCAGTGCAATCTCGGCATCGTATCTGGTGCCCGACCTGCGCGCGCGCGCGACGGTGATCGAGCACGGCGTCGACACCACTGTGTTCCATCCGCCGGCAGATCGCGACGCCGCCTGGCGCGCGGCCGGCCTGCCGGGCCGCTTCGGCATCGGCTGCTTCGGCCGCGTGCGCGCGCAGAAAGGCACCGACGTGTTCGTCGAGGCGATGTGCCGGCTGTTGCCGCGCTATCCGGATTTCACCGCGGTCGTGGTCGGCGAGGTCACGCCGGATCAGCGCGGCTTCGCGGCGCAGCTTGCGGAGAAGGTGAAGGCCGCCGGCCTTGCCGAGCGCATCGTGTTCTGCGGCTACCGTCCGATCGAAGAGCTGCCGGACTGGTATCGCCGCATCACGATCTTCGCCTTCACCTCGCGCAACGAAGGCTTCGGGCTGACCCTGCTCGAAGCGATGGCCTCGGGCAACGCGCTGGTCGCGTCGCGCGCCGGTGCGGCGGAGATCGTCGTGAAAGACGGCGATGACGGCCTCTTGGTGCCGCCCGGCGATGCGGAGGCGCTGGTCGCGGCGCTCGAGCCGCTGCTGCGCGATCCGGCGCGTGCCACCGACATGGGGCGGCGCGCCGTGTCACGCGCCGCGGCGTTCTCGGTTGACGTCGAAGCCGGCAAGATCGCGACAGTCTATCGGACCGTGCGCGAGGGTCCTCAGTAGCGGTAGTGGTCGGCCTTGAACGGTCCGTCCACCGGCACGTCGATATAGGCGGCCTGGTCGGGGCGCAGCTTGGTGATCTTCACACCGATCTTCTCGAGATGCAGCCGCGCCACCTTCTCGTCGAGCTTCTTCGGCAGCGTATAGACCTTCTTCTCGTATTTGCCCTGGTTGGT
>CAZNTY010000038.1:0-8447 GCA_964576085.1 uncultured Undibacter sp.
ACCGCGGTGAACGCGCAGCGAAAGGCGCGCGGCGAGGCCGAGCTCACGACGCCCGAATTCATGAAATTCGTGCGCGACTCCGCCGCCCACCTCCAGATCAGCCAGGACATGCTGCGCCGTGGCGTCAATGTCGGCTTCTCCGGCGGCGAAAAGAAGCGCAACGAGATTCTGCAGATGGCGCTGCTGCAGCCCAGACTTTGCGTGCTCGATGAGACCGATTCCGGGCTCGATATCGACGCGCTGAAGATCGTGGCCGACGGCGTCAACCGGCTGCGTTCGCCCGGACGCGCCTTTGTCGTCATCACGCACTATCAGCGGCTCCTCAACTACATCGTGCCCGACGTCGTCCACGTGCTGTCGAGGGGCCGGATCGTGAAGACCGGCGGCAAGGAGCTCGCGCTTGAGCTCGAAGCCAAGGGCTATGCCGAATACCAGGACGAGGCTGCGCTCGCATCATGAACGCCGAAGTGCTCCCCATGAAGACCGGCGCCGAAGTTGCGCTCGCCGGAGCGGTCGTTCATCGTCATTACGCATTACCAGCGGCTGCTCAACTACATCGTGCCGGACGTCGTGCACGTGCTGTCCAAAGGCCGCGTGGTGAAAACGGGCGGCAAGGAGCTGGCGTTGGAGCTCGAAGCCAAGGGCTACGCGCAATATCAGGACGAGGCGGCGTAATGAACGCCGAGGTGCGAGTCATCAAGACGGCGGCGGAGCAGGCGCTGGCCGAGGCCTTTGCGGGAGCGAAAGACAAGCTGCCGGGAAAGGGCGCGGTTGCGACGCTGCGCGAGGACGCATTCCGGCGGTTCGAGAAACAGGGCCTGCCGCACCGCCGTGTCGAGGAGTGGAAATATACTGATCTGCGCGCTCTGGTGCGCGGCGCCAATCCGCTGGCCGCACCGCCGGATGCTGCGGCCAGGGCCGAAGCGCCGCGCGCCGCCGCGGTGGTGGCGAGCCTCGCGCCGCGCCGCATCGCCTTTGTCGACGGCGCCTTCGTGCCCGAACAGTCGGACCTCGCGCCCGAACAAGGCGTTCGCATCGGCGCGATGAGCGAAGCCCTGGCGAAAGGCGACCCGCTGGTGACGGCGCATGTCGGCAAGGTATTCGAGACCGCGGACGTCGCGCTCGCCCTGAATACGGCGTTGATGGGTGATGGCGCCGTCATTCACGTCGCTGCCGGAACCACGGTGGCGCGTCCGATCGCGCTGGTGTTCGCTGGCCGCCAGGATGCCTCGGTGTTCACGCGCTCGATCGTGGTCGTCGAGAAAGACGCATCGGTTACGTTGATCGAAATTCACGACAGCGGCTCGACCCAGGTCAACACGGCGCTCGAGCTTGTCGTCGGCGAGGGCGCCCGCGTCGACCATCTGAAGATCACGCGCGCGGGCGCGCTGCATGTTTCATCCTTGCTGGCGAACGTCGCGGCCAGGGCAACGTTCAACAGCTTCGCCTTCACCCGCGACAGCGCGCTGGTGCGCAACCAGTCCTTCATCCGCTTCGCCGGCGATCACACCGGCGCCGCGATCGGCGGCCTGAGCCTGTTGAAAGGGCGCGAGCATGTCGACAACACGCTGGTGATCGAGCATGTCGCGGTCGGCGGGGAAAGCCGCGAGCGCTTCCGCTCCGTGCTCGAGGGCGAAAGCCGCGCGGTGTTCCAGGGCAAGATCATCGTCGCGCCGGGCGCGCAGCAGACCGACGCCAAGATGCTGAGCAATGCCTTGCTGCTGTCGGACGATGCCGAGGCCGACAACAAGCCGGAGCTCGAGATTTTTGCCGACGACGTGCAGTGTGGCCACGGCGCCACCGCCGGCGCGCTCGATGAGGACCTGCTGTTCTATCTGCGCGCGCGCGGCATTCCGCGGAAGGACGCGGAGGCGCTGCTGGTGCAGGCTTTCGTCGGCGAGGTCGTCGAGAGCATCCCGCGGGAAAGCCTGCGCGAGCCGGTGATGGCGGCGGCGGTGGAATGGCTGAGAGCACGAAGATGAAAAGATCATTTGTCCCGGGCGCGCTGCAGCACGCAGTGATGCAGCGCAGACCCGGGACCGCTGCAGAGAATGAGACGGTCCCGGATCAGCAGCGCACCGTTTCACGCTGCGCCGCGTCCGGGACAAGAGGCAAGTCATGCATCCGGCGGTGAAAAACGGCTCCTACGATCTCGACCGCATCCGCGCGGATTTTCCCGCGCTCGGCATGCAGGTCTATGGCAAGCCGCTGGCCTATCTCGACAACGCCGCGTCGGCGCAGAAGCCGCAGGCCGTGCTCGACCGGATGATGCATGCCTACGAGGCCGAATACGCCAACGTGCATCGCGGCCTGCATTATCTCGCCAATGCGGCGACCGAAGCCTACGAGGGCGCCCGCGACAAGGTACGCGCCTTCGTCAACGCCGCGCGGCGCGAGGAGATTATCTTTACCCGCAACGCCACCGAGGCGATCAATCTCGTCGCCTATACGTTCGGGCGGCAGCGGATCAAGGCCGGCGACGAGATCGTGCTCTCGATCATGGAGCATCACTCGAACATCGTGCCCTGGCACTTCCTGCGCGAGCGTTACGGGGCGGTGATCAAATGGGCGCCGGTCGACGACGAGGGCAATTTCCTGATCGAGGAATTCGAGAAGCTGCTCGGCCCGCGCACCAGGATGGTCGCGATCACGCAGATGTCGAACATGCTCGGCACGCCGGTTCCAGTCAGGAACGTGATCCGTCTGGCGCATGATCGCAATATCCCGGTGCTGGTCGATGGCGCCCAGGGTGCCGTGCATCTCGATGTCGACGTGCGCGATCTCGACTGTGATTTCTACGTGTTCACGGGCCACAAGCTTTACGGCCCGACCGGCATCGGGGTGCTTTATGGCAAGCACGAACATCTCGCCGAAATGCCGCCGTTCAACGGCGGCGGCGAGATGATCCGCGACGTGTTCGAGGACCGCGTCACCTACGGTGAGCCGCCACACCGCTTCGAGGCGGGTACCCCCGCGATCGTGCAGGCGATCGGGCTCGGCGCCGCGATCGACTATGTCAACTCGATCGGCAAGACGCGGATCCAGGCTCATGAAACCGAGTTGGTCCGTTACGCCCACGAGCGGCTCGGCGCGATCAATTCGCTGCGTATCCTGGGCAACGCGCGTGACAAGGGCCCGATCGTGTCGTTCGAGATGAAGGGGGCGCATCCGCATGACGTCGCTACCATCATCGACCGGGAAGGCGTTGCGGTGCGGGCCGGCACCCATTGCGTGATGCCGCTGCTCGCGCGCTACGGCCTGACCGCGAGCTGCCGGGCGTCGTTCGCCCTCTACAACACCAAGGCGGAAATCGATACGCTGGCGGCTTCGCTCGTCAAGGCGCGGGAATTCTTCGCATGACCGACGACATCCAGACCACCGAGAAGCCCGCGGTCAATGCCGCCGTCGCCGGCTCGTCGGCTTTGCCGGAAGCCGAGCTCAACCGGCTGACCGACGACATCATTGCCGCGCTCAAGACCGTCTACGATCCGGAAATTCCGGCCGACATCTACGAGCTCGGGCTGATCTACAAGATCGATATCGGTGACGACCGTACGGTGAAGATCGACATGAGCCTGACCTCGCCGAACTGTCCGTCGGCGCAGGATCTGCCGATCCAGGTTGAAAACGCGGTGTCGAGCATCGCCGGCATCGGTGCGGTGAAGGTCGACGTCGTCTGGGATCCGCCGTGGGACCCGAGCCGCATGTCCGACGAGGCGCGGCTCATCCTCAATATGTGGTGAGCAGCTTAGAGCGGCCCCAAACAGCACTTGTTGAGCGCGCTAATGTCTCCCAGATAAGATGATGTCATGACGATTCAGCCCCGACCCCGGCCCCAAGTGATGCGGCTCACAGAAGCCGCCGCCGCGCGCATCAAGGAAGTGATGGCGCAAGCGGAGGCGCCGGTCGTGGGTCTGCGCGTCGGCGTCAAGAACGGCGGCTGCGCCGGCATGGAATACACGATGGAATATGCCCGCGCCGTGGCCCCGACCGACGAGGTCGTCGAGGACAAGGGCGTCAAAATTTTGGTCGATCCGAAGGCGGTGTTGTTCCTGCTCGGCACCGAGATGGATTACCGGCGCGACAAGCTGTCAGCGCAGTTCGTGTTCAACAATCCGAACCAGACCTCGGCCTGCGGCTGCGGCGAGAGCGTGCAGATCGAGCCGGCGAAGCTGTAGGCTGGCAACACGGCACCCCGGGTGCCGGGCAATGACAAGGTGCGGTTACGCCACCTTCGCCACGCCCGTGGCGACTTCAGGATCGGTTTCACACATCACGCGGTTGCGGCCGTGCCGCTTGGCGGCATAAAGGCACGCATCGGTGCGTTCGATCAGCGAGGCTGCGGTCTCTCCCGAGCGCAACGTCGCAACGCCGATCGACACGGTGACGCGGCCGAGATGCTCACCGGTCGACCGTTTCATCAATTCCTTGGTCATCACCGCGCGGCGGATGTGATCGCCGACCGTAATGGCCGAGCGCAGCACGGTGTTCGGCAGGATAACGGCGAATTCCTCGCCTCCGTAGCGCGCCGCGGTGTCCTGACCCTTGACGTTCTGCTTGACCGAAAGCGCGACGAGGCGGAGCACCTGATCGCCGGTGAGATGGCCGAAATTGTCGTTGAACGTCTTGAAGTGATCGATGTCGGTCATCATCAGCGACAGCGGCTCGTTCTTGGTGTGGGCATCCTCGATCGCGCGCCCCAGTCTGTCGTCGAAATACTTGCGGTTATAGAGCTGGGTGAGAGGATCGGTGAGGCTTTCGGTCCGCACCGTCTCGAGGTTGCTCTGCAGCTCGTTGATCTCCTGCTTGGAGGCGGACAGCCGCGCCTCGAGCTGGTGGTTTGATTCCTCCATGTCCTTGGCGGTCTGCACCAGGCCCTCGACGATGGCGCGCAGGCTGTCGCGGTCCTTCGACTGGCCGAGCTTTTGCGAGGCGTCGGCCAGGCTTTCGCTGTAGTTCGAGGCGGAACCGGCAGCGGCGTCGATCATCGCCATCACCTGCTCGATCTCGTCCAGCACCTGGCTGCCGACCTTGTCGATGCGGTCGGTCAGCCGCGCCGGCGACAAGTAGCTCGCGTAGATCTCGTCGAGGTCGGGCTCGGTGAGGCTGCCGTTCGCGGACAGCTTCTCGTTGATTTTCTGGTTGAGCGAGGGATTGTAGCCGGTGGCGTAGGTGTACCAGATCTCGTAATTGCGCGGCGTTGCCGCCTGATGCAAAGCCTTCATCTGGTCCAGAGCGATTTCGGCGAACGCTATGGTGCGCTCGTGCTCGCCGTCCCGCCCTGTCATTGGCAAGCCTCCCGGCAGGTGCCTGGCAATATCGCAAAGCGCGGTTATCCCCGGCCGCGCTGCCGTCGGCAAAACCGTATGTGACAGGAATGAATCGCCGGTAAATGGAACCGGCAAAGGGCAGAAAAAACCCGTAAAATGCTTAGGCTTTCACCGGCACTGGCCGCAGCAAAAAGGCCGGAAGATGCGCATGGTCGGCGGCTTCCTCACGCGCTGCGACCTGGCGCCGCGGCTGGGCCGGCTGCGATGGCGCGGCCTTGCGGGGGCGGTCGGCCTTGCGCGGACGCGAACGGGCGTGTTCACGCCGCGGCGGCGCGGCAGCCGCCTCGGCAGCGATTTCCGTTTTCGCCGGCTCGCCGGCGAAGGGAATGGTCTGGCCGATCAGCTTCTCGATCGCCGACACCGCTTTCTGGTCGTTGCTGGAGCCGACGATGGTGATCGCGGTGCCGCTCTTGCCGGCGCGGCCGGTGCGGCCGATGCGGTGCACATAGTCGTCGGGATGATGCGGCACGTCGAAATTGAAGACGTGGCTGACGTCCGGGATGTCGAGGCCGCGGGCGGCGACGTCCGATGCGATCAGCAGCTCGGCGTCGCCCTGCCGGAACCGGTCCAGCGCGGCCATGCGCGCCGGCTGATCCATGTCGCCATGCAGCGCGACGGCGTTGAACTTGTGGCGGAGCAGCGAACGGTGAAGCTGCGCCACCTCGCTCTTGCGGTTGCAGAAGATGATCGCGTTCTTGAAGTTTGCCGCCGAGCGCACGAGCCGGCGCAGCGTGTCGCGTTTTTCGTGCGGCTCGCGGCCGGTCCTGACGAGAAGCTGGGTGATGGTCTCGGCGGCGGTCGCCGGCTTTGAAACCTCGACGCGGACCGGATTGTGCAGGAACGTATCCGCGATGCGCTGGATTTCCGGCGGCATGGTCGCGGTGAAGAACAGGGTCTGGCGCGTGAACGGCACCAGCTTGCCGATGCGCTCGATGTCCGGGATGAAGCCCATGTCGAGCATGCGGTCGGCCTCGTCGATGACGAGGAGCTCGACGCCGTTGAGCAGCAGCCGCCCGCGCTCGAAATGGTCGAGCAGGCGTCCCGGCGTGGCGATCAGCACGTCGACGCCGCGAACGAGCTTGGCGTCCTGGTCGTCGAACGACACGCCGCCGATGATCAGCGCGACGTTGAGCTTGTGGTTCTTGCCGTATTTCTCGAACTGCTCGGCGACCTGCGCGGCGAGTTCGCGCGTCGGCTCGAGGATGAGGGTGCGCGGCATGCGGGCCCGCGCGCGTCCCAGCTCCAGCAGCTTGAGCATCGGTAAAACAAAGGCACCGGTCTTGCCGGTTCCGGTTTGCGCGATCCCGAGCACGTCGCGTCGCGCGAGGACGTGCGGAATGGCCTGCTCTTGGATTGGGGTGGGAGTTTTGTAGCCGGCCGCCTCGATGGCGGCGAGAATCTTGTCGGACAAGCCGAGATGCGAAAAGGACATGTATCCTCGAATAGGGATCGCCCGGAGCCCGCGCCGGACTGAAAAACGGTTTGCGATGCGCGGAGGGCGGTCGAATCTGTTCGTTCAGACCGTTGCGCGGAACATAGGATGGCAGGGTTGAATGTCAATGGCGTGAACCTGCTATAACCCTCGGAATCCTTAATGTTTTTGCCAAATTGAGGCTTTGCATGGCTGATCCGCTGCCGATCGTGCTGGTTCCGGGCCTGGGCTGCAGCGCCCGGCTTTATCGCGACCAGGTGGCCGCGCTGTGGCCGCTTGGGCCGATCATGGTTGCCGACCACCGCCGTGACGACATCATTGAGGCGATCGCCGGACGGATCCTTGCCAATGCGCCGCCGCGTTTCGCGCTCGCCGGGCTGTCGATGGGCGGGTTCATCGCCTTTGCGATGATGCGGCTCGCGCCCGAGCGCATTGCCCGACTGGCGTTGCTCGATACCAATGCACGGGCCGACGTGCCGGAGCGCAGCGTCGAACGCGAAAAATTCATCGCGATGGCGCAGGCCGGCCGGTTCGCCGAGGTCTGCGATATCCTGACGCCGCGCTACCTGCACCCGAGCCGGCTCCGCGATCAGGCGCTGGTCCAGGTCGTGCGCGACATGGCGGACGATACCGGCGTCGAGGCTTTCGTACGCCAGCAGCGCGCCATCATGGGCCGGCCGGACTCGCGGCCCTTGCTGGCAACCATCCGCTGTCCGACCTTGGTGCTGGTCGGCGACAGCGACGCCGCCACCCCGCCGGCGCTGTCGGAGGAGATCGCGAACGGTATTCCCGGCGCGAGACTCGTAGTCGTCGGAGACTGCGGTCATCTCTCGACACTGGAGCGGCCGGACGAGGTCAACGCCGCCCTGGCTGAATGGCTCGGCGCATGACTCGGCACATGACGCTACGCACTCAAGTCGGCATCGTCGGCGCCGGCCCGGCCGGACTGATGCTCTCGCATCTGCTCAATCTCGCGGGGATATCCTCGATCGTCGTCGAGAGCCGCAGCCGCGCCTACTGCGAAGGGCGGGTGCGCGCCGGCCTGATGGAGAACTGGGTCGCGCAGATGATGATCGACACCGGCGTCGGCGCGCGATTGCAGCGCGAGGCGATGGTGCATGACGGCATCTATCTCGCGTTCAACCGCGCCACGCACCATATTGATTTCGCCGAGCTCGTTGGGCGCCATGTCTATATCTACGATCAGAAAGAGGTGGTCACCGACCTGATCGCCAGGCGTCTCGCCGATGGCGGCCAGGTCCTGTTCGAGGTGAGCGATACCAGCGTCCACGACTTCGAGAGCGATCGTCCGCGCATCCGCTTCGCCCACGAGGGCAAGTCGCACGAGATCGAATGCGACTTTATCGCCGGCTGTGACGGTTTCCACGGTATCTGCCGGCCGGCTTTGCCGGCAGGCTCATGGACCGGCTATGACCGTGTTTATCCGTTCGGCTGGCTCGGCATCCTGTCGGAATCGCCGCCGCCGGAGCACGAGCTGATCTACTCTTATCATGAGAACGGCTTCGCGCTGTTCACCATGCGGGGCCCGCAGCTGTCCCGGCTGTATTTGCAGTGCGCGCCGGACGAGGACGCCGACAAATGGTCCGACGCGCGAATATGGGACGAACTGGAGACGAGATTGCAGGGCGTGGGGGGGCGGCCCCCCGGGCCCCCCCGCCCCCCGG
>CAZNTY010000039.1:0-7477 GCA_964576085.1 uncultured Undibacter sp.
TTTCCCGGCGCCGTTCCCGAACGAACTCGCCGCCAAGGCGGCGAACGGCGGCGTCGCGCCGCCCGACATGTCGACGCTCGCCAAGGCGCGCACCTACCAGCGCGGCTTCCCCTGGTTCATCTTCGACATCTTCACGCAGTACCAGGAGCAGGGACCGGACTACATCGCGGCGATCCTGAACGGCTACAAGGAGCCGCCGAAGGACTTCAAGCTGCCGGAGGGCGGCCACTACAACGAGTATTTCCCCGGCCACAACATCGCGATGCCGCAGCCGCTGCAGGACGGCCAGGTGACCTATGACGACGGCTCGCCGGCGACGCTCGACCAGTATTCCAAGGACATCGCTGCGTTCCTGATGTGGGCGGCCGAGCCGCACCTCGTTGCCCGCAAGCGGCTGGGCTTCCAGGTGATGATCTTCCTGATCGTGCTGTCGGGACTGCTCTATTTCACCAAGAAGAAAGTGTGGAAGGCGGTCGAGCTGCACCCGGAAGAGCTCAAGCCCCGGCCGACCTCCGGCGCCGAATACAAGGCTTAGACGAAAGGCCCCGCGAGGGGCCCTTTGATATTGCCGGGAGCGTTATTGAAAATTTGTCACGCCCGGCCTTGTGCCGGGTATCCACGTCTTGCTTTCTTAAGGCGTGGATGGCCGGGGCAAGCCCGGCCATGACGGGGGAGAAATGACCAAATCCGTGCTCGGCATCATCGGCGGCTCCGGTATTTACGACCTGCCGGGGCTCGACAATGTGCGCGAGGAGCGCGTTACCGGTCCCTGGGGTGAGCCGTCGGCGCCGCTGCGCATCGGCGAGATCGGCGGCCTGCCGGTCGTATTCCTGTCGCGTCACGACAAGGGCCACCGGCTGTCGCCCTCCGACATCAACTACCGCGCCAATGTCGATGCGCTCAAGCGCGCCGGCGTCACCGATCTCGTCTCACTGTCGGCGTGCGGCTCGTTCAAGGAGGAGCTGCCGCCCGGCACCTTCGTGCTGGTCGATCAGTTCGTCGACCGAACCCACCGGCGCGAAAGCTCGTTCTTCGGCAAGGGGCTGGTCGCCCACGTCTCGATGGCGCGCCCGGTCGCGCCGCTGTTGCGCAAGCGCATCGGCGAGGCCGCGCTCGCCGAGCAGATCCCGGCGCACTGGGGCGGCACCTATGTCTGCATCGAGGGGCCGCAGTTCTCGACCTATGCCGAGAGCATGACCTACAAGGAGCTCGGCTATTCGGTGATCGGCATGACCAACATGCCGGAGGCCAAGCTCGCCCGCGAGGCGGAGATTTGTTACGCGACTATTGCGATGGTGACCGACTTCGACTGCTGGCACGACACGTATGCCGCCGTCACCGTGCAGGACATCGCCAAGGTGCTGCTGGAGAACGCGGAGAAGGCGAAGCGCCTGGTGGCCCGCCTGGCGCAGGATTTCCCGCGCGAGCACGAGCCTTGCCCGATCGGCTCCGACCGCGCGCTCGACACCGCGCTGATCACGGCGCCCGATGCCCGCGACCCCGCCTTGCTCGCGAAGCTCGACGCGGTGGCGGGACGGGTGCTGAAGGGCTAGAACTCAACCCGATCTCAAACGCCAAGGAGGACATCATGCCCGAAGTCACCATCAATCTCGCCGCCGGCCGCTCGAACGAGCAGAAGAAACAGCTGATGCTCGATATCACCCAGGCGGTGATGAAGAACTGCAATGTGCCGGCGGATTCCGTCGTGGTGCAGATCAACGAGGCGGCGCTCATCAACAAGATGAAAGGCGGCCAGACCTTCGAGGAGCGGATGAAGAAGAAATAGATGCGCGCCGTCGATCTCGAGCGACAGTCGGCCGAGGAGTGGCGGCCGGGCGTCAGGACACGGATGCTGGCGTCCGCCGCCAACGGCGCGTCGCAGCTCTGCGTGTTCGAACAGTGGTGCGATCCCGGTCACGGCGCACCGGCGCACCTGCACGCGGTCGAGGAGATCCTGCACGTATTGAACGGCAGGGCGGACGTCTGGATGGAGAACCAGCGGGTGACGCTGACCGACGGCCAGCTCGTCATTGTGCCGGCCGGCCGCAAGCACGGTTTCGTCAATGTCGGCACGGGCCTGCTGCACATCCGCTCGACGCTCGCCTCGCCGGTATTCGAGGCAGCTTATGACGACAGGCGCGAAACGCCGCGTCGCTGGCTGCCCGTGTAAGATAAGAATTGTCATGGCCGCGCTTGTCGCGGCCATCCCGCTTAGGTAGGCAAGGTGCCATCCTTATCGGGGTGGCGGGGACAAGCCCGGCCACGACAATGATGGCCTCCGACTCCGACCTGCGTGCCGCAATCCGCTCGATCCCGGACTATCCCAGGCCCGGCATCGTATTCCGCGACATCACCACGCTGCTGGGCGACGCCCGCGCCTTCCGCCGCGCGGTCGACGAGATGGTGCAGCCCTGGGCCGGCATGAAGATCGACAAAGTCGCCGGCATCGAGGCGCGCGGCTTCATCCTCGGCGGCGCGGTGGCGCACCAGGTCTCGGCGGGCTTCGTGCCGATCCGCAAGAAGGGCAAGCTGCCGCACAAGAGCGTGCGTATCGCCTATTCGCTGGAATACGGCCTCGACGAGATGGAGATGCACGAGGACGCGATCGCCAAAGGCGAGCGCGTGATCCTGGTGGACGACCTGATCGCGACCGGCGGCACCGCGGCCGCCGCCGTGAAGCTGCTGCGCCAGATCGGCGCCAATATCCTCGCCGCCTGCTTCATCATCGACCTGCCGGACCTCGGCGGCGCCGCCAAGCTGCGCCAGCTCGACGTGCCGGTGCGCACGCTGGTGTCGTTCGAGGGGCACTGATTGCTTTGTCATGGCCGGGCTTGTCCCGGCCATCTCGATCAGGGACGCACTGCTCACCTAAGCGGGATGCCCGGCACATGGCCGGGCATGACAGTTAGTATTAGCCCCATGGCCCGCCTTTCGGCGGTTCGCTCTCGGGCGCGCCCCAAGGCCCCGGCGCATCGTTCGCCGGCGCCTCGTCGCTCCATGGGCCGGGCGGCGGAAGCGGCTCCGCCTCATGCTCCTCGCCGGGCAGCGCGAGCGCCAGCGGCCCCGGATCGTGACCGCCGGCATATTTCACCAGCGCCGCGACGCGGGCATCGACCGAGGGATGCGTGTCGAAGATGTTGGAGAAGCCGCTTCGCGGGTTGTCGATGCACATCTCCATCACCGCCGAATTGGCAGACGGAATGTCGCCGCGGCCCTCGATCTTGCGCAGCGCCATGATCATGGCGTCGGGGTTCTTGGTCCGCTCCACCGAGCCTGCATCGGCGAGATATTCGCGCTGGCGCGACAGCGCGAAGCGGATCACGATCGAGAGCACCCAGGCGAGCACGATCAGCGCCAGCCCGATCAGGACCGCGAGCCCGGCGCCGCCGCCCCGGCGGTCGTCATCCGAGCGCCGTCCGCCACCGTAGAAGCTCGCCTGGAAGAACAGCCGGAACACCAGCTCGCCGAAGAACGAGATCACGCCGGCGATCACTACGGCGAACACCAGCATGCGCACGTCGCCGTTGCGGATATGGGAGAGCTCGTGGCCGAGCACCGCCTCGAGCTCCTGATCGTCGAGCGCCTCGATCAGGCCGCGCGTCACCGTGATCGAATACTGGCGGTCGTTGAGGCCGGTGGCGAAAGCGTTGAGTCCCTCTTCTTCGGAGATGTGCAGTTTCGGCGTGCGCAGTCCGCGCGAGATGCACAGATTTTCGAGCAAATTGTAGAGCCGAGGATCGTCGTTGCGCGAGATCTCGTGCGCATCGGTGACGGCGTCGATCATCGACTGGTGGAACTTGTAGCCGATCAGCACCCACAGGATGGTGCCGCCGGTCGCCCAGGGCAGCGCAAGCAGGAAGTCATAGCGCGCGGCGGCGATCAGATAATCGAGCGGCGCGTTACGCGTCATGCCTTCGGCGATCAGCGCGCCGGCGAACACCAGCACGTAGACCAGGAAGAACAGCCCGATCAGCAGCGCGATCGAGCGCCGCTTGTTGGACTGGATGTGCGTATAAAGACCGAAGGCGGCCATGATGCTGCTGCTTGCCCCCGGGCGCAGCGCAGCACGAAGTGATGCGCTGCTGGACCGGGTCCGTTAGGACACGTGCTCTAACGGTCCCGGATCTGCGGTGCATCGCTGGCGCGCTGCACCGCGTCCGGGACACGAACCATCAAAACTTCACGCTCGGCGCCTGCTCGAGCTGGGCGCGCTGATCGCTGAGATCGAAGAAGGTCTGCGGGTGGAAGCCGAACATCGAGGCGAACAGCGCCGCCGGGAACTGCTGGATGCCGGTATTGTATTCCTGCACGGCGTTATTGAAGAAGCGCCGCGCCGCTGCGAGCTTGTTCTCGATGTCGCTGAGCTGGTCCTGCAACTGGCGGAAATTCTCGTTCGCCTTCAGGTTCGGATAGGATTCCGAGAGGGCGAACAGTTGCCGCAGCGCGCCGGTCAGCATGTTCTCGGCCGCGACCTTCTGCTCGATGCCGGGCGCGGCGATCGCCGCGTTGCGCGCCTGCACCACGGCCTCCAGGGTTCCCCGCTCGTGCGCGGCGTAGCCCTTCACGGTCTCGACCAAGTTCGGAATGAGGTCGTGCCGCTGCTTGAGCTGCACGTCGATGTCGGCAAAGGACTGGCTGACCCGCTGCCGCATGGCGACGAGGCTGTTGTAGACGCTGATCGCCCACAGCACGATCACCACGATCACGCCAAGGACGATCCAACCGGTGGTCGACATAGGCTTCCTCCCAATGAGCCGGATGGCTGCCGGCTGCAGGCTACCGTAGATAAGGTTCCATTGGCAGACGGCAACGATGCCGCCCCTGCTTTTTATCAGTCGACGGCTGCGATCAAGCCTTTGTTCAGGAAAAGAAAAAACCCCAAGCCAGAGGCTTGGGGTTCAGCGCTTGGCGGATTGGGGGGATGGTGGGGGACCGCCAGGTGCTCGTTGCTCCAACGGAGCATGTCGGTTTTCGTTCCGGCAGGATGCAAAATATTTTTCGGCGCGCCCATGCCTGAAAGTTCCCGCAGCTGCGGGTCGAAGAAAGACTTGTGATCATTCCGGCGCGAAGTCAGAAACCGGAATCCGGATCATGGTCCGTGTCACTTTTCGACGCCTGTCAGCTCGCCTCGCGGAACTTCACCGCGGCTTCGAGGTCCACCGATACAAGCTGTGACACGCCACGCTCGGCCATCGTCACTCCAAAAAGCCGGTTCATCCGCGCCATCGTGATCGGGTTATGGGTGATAATCACGAAGCGGGTGTCGGTCGATTTGGTCATTTCGTCGAGCAGATCGCAGAAGCGTTCGACATTGTGGTCGTCGAGCGGCGCGTCCACTTCGTCCAGCACGCAGATCGGCGCCGGGTTGGTGAGGAACACGGCGAAGATCAGCGCCATCGCGGTGAGCGCCTGCTCGCCGCCCGACAGCAGTGACAAGGTCGACGGTTTCTTGCCCGGCGGCTTGGCGAAGATTTCGAGGCCGGCCTCGAGCGGATCGTCGCTCTCGATCAGCTTCAGCTCGGCGCTGCCGCCGCCAAACAGCTGCGTGAACAGCTTCTGGAAGTGCTGGTTGACCTGTTCGAACGAGGCCAGCAGGCGCTCGCGCGCCTCACGGTTGAGGCTCTGGATGCCCTGGCGCAGCTTGCCGATCGCCGCGACCAGGTCGTCGCGCTCGGCGGCGAGCTTGTTATGCTGTTCCTCGACCTCGCGCAGCTCCTCTTCGGCGCGCAGGTTGACCGCCCCGAGCCGCGCGCGCTCGCGGCGCAGGCGCTCGAGCGTCGCCTCGATCTCGGCGGTGTCCGGCAACTCGGCGTCGGGCTTCAGGCCGGCAAGCTCGGCGAGCCCGTCCGGCTCGATTTCCAGCACCTCGCGGATTTCGCGACCGACGTCGGCGAGGCGGCGCTTAGCGGCTTCGGCGCGTTCCTCCGCGCGGGCCAGCTCCTCGCGGGCGGTGCTGGCGGCTTCCAGCGCCTCGCGCTGCGCGCGATCGGCCTCCGCCAGCGCGGCTTCGCCGTCGGCCAGACGCTCGGCGGCTTCCTTGCGCGCAGCGTCGGCGCGCTCCACCTCGGCGGAGACGCTGGCGCGCTTTTCCGCGAACACGGCGGGCGTGTTCTCGAGCTCGGCGCGTTCGCGCCTGGCGTCCTCGCGGCGCTGATCGAGAGTGGCGATTTGGTCCCGTGCGCCTTGCTGGCGCCCGGCCCAGTCGGAAATTTCGGCGGCGATCGCCTGCAGGCGGCGGTCGGCCAGTTCCGCCTCGCGCAGGATCGCCTGCTGTTCCGCCCGCACGTCGGCCAGCCGGGCGCGCTTGCCGGCGATATCGTCCCTGATCTGCGTGAGTTGCTGCTCGGTTTCCGCCGCGGGCGGCAGCGCGGCGAGCGCCCGCTCGGCCTCGGCCTTGCCGGCCACCGCCTCCTCGAGGCTGGCCGTCAGCCGTGCGCGGGCTTCCGCCAGCGCCGATAACCGGGTGGTCTGGCGGCTCAAGTCGCGCTCGCGCGCGCGGGTCTCGGTTTCATTCGCCGCGGCGGCCTCGAAGGCGGCCTGCGCCGTCTGCAGGGTGTTGCGCTTCTCCTCGGCGTCGGCATGCGCGGCCGGCAGCTCGCTCTCGATCTCCGACAGACGGCTGCGCTGGGCAAGACGGCGCGCGGCGCCGGTCGGCGCGTGCGCGGCTGCCACGAAGCCGTCCCAGCGCCACAGGTCGCCGTCCGGCGAGACCAGCCGCTGTCCGGGCTGCAGCGAGCCGGCCAGACGGTTGCCGGTGTCCTTGTCGACGACGCCGATCTGGGCGAGGCGCCGCGAGAGCGCGGCCGGCGCGCGAACATGCGCCGTAAGTGCCGTTACACCTTCCGGCAGCGCAGGGTCGGCGGCGTCCGGCGGCACCTCGGTCCAGTGCATCGGCGCCGACGGGTCGACCGGCGCGTCCAGGTCGTCGCCCAGCGCGGCTCCGAGTGCCTTCTCGAAGCCCTTTTCGACCGAGATGTGGTCGATCACCGGCGGCCACAGGTTGCGGGTTTCGACCGCCAGCACTTTCGACAGAGTTTTCGCTTCTGTCTCAAGGCGCTGCGTGCGCCGCTCGGCTTCGGCCAGCGCAACGCGCCCGGCCTCGACCTCCTGACGCGCCGCGGCGTGGGCGGCCTCGGCGGCGACTGCCGCAGCTTCCGCCTCTGCAAGCGCCGCCTGCGCGCCGGACAGCGCGGCATCGAGCGGCCCGGCATCGCTGCTGCGCAGCGACGCCAGCTCGCGTTCGACCGCGGCGATCTCGTCATTCAGCCGGTTGGCGCGCTCGCCGTGCTCGCGCGCGACGGTCTCGAACTGGTTGCGCTTCGCGCTGAGGTCGGCGAGCTGCGCGGTGAGGTCGGCAAAGATCTTCTCGACCTCCGCCAGCGCGCTGTTCGCTTCGGCAACGCGCTCATCGACGCCGGAGCGCCGCGCCGCGCTTTCCTGGGCTTCGCGGCGGATGGTCTCTTCCTCGCCTCTCAGT
>CAZNTY010000040.1:0-5680 GCA_964576085.1 uncultured Undibacter sp.
GAGGTCGGCGCCGTAAAGCTTGCCGGGTCGCCCGGTGAGACGCTCATAGACCAGCCGTCCGACCACCTGCCCGTGCTCGAGGATGAACGGCACCTCGTGGCTTCTCACCTCGAGCACCGCGCGGCTCCCGCGTCCGCCTGCCGCGGCGTGCCCGAAGCCCGGATCGAAGAACCCGGCGTAGTGCACACGGAATTCGCCGACCAGCGGATCGAATGGCACCATCTCGGCCGCGTAGTCGGGCGGCACGTGCACCGCCTCGCGCGAGACGAGGATATAGAACTGGTCGGGATCGAGCACGAGCTCCGAACTCCAGTGCCTCAGGATCGGCTCCCAGAATTCCGCCGGATCGTAGATGCCGCGCTTGTCGACGTCGAT
Source organism: uncultured Undibacter sp. (assembly GCA_964576085.1). GTDB lineage: Bacteria > Pseudomonadota > Alphaproteobacteria > Rhizobiales > Xanthobacteraceae > Pseudolabrys. The sequence continues at coordinate 376 of CAZNTY010000040.1, forward strand.
CACGCCGGTGTGGCGCTTGGCACGATAGCCGACGATGCCGTCATTGCCCGCCAGATCGATCGTCACCGTCACGCCGCTGGCGATGTGCGGGACGCCGTCGACCAGCGTCTCCCGACGATGCAGCGCGGCGAGTTCGGTATCGTCCAGTACGGCGTTGCCGCGCCGCAGCCGGAGCTGCGACAGCCGCGAGCCCTCGCACACCAAAATCGGGAAGGTGCGCGGGCTGATCTCCGCGTAAAGCGGGCCGTGGTAGCCGGCGCGGATGCGGTCGAAGCCGCGGGTCTCGTCGGCGATGACACGGGTGAACACGTCGAGCCGGCCGGTCGAGCTTTTCGGATTGGCCGCAGCGGAAATATCGTCGGGCAACGCCAAGCTTTCCAGCAGCGGCACGATATAAACGCAGCCGGTCTCGAGCACGGCGCCGTCGGCCAGCGAAATCTCGTGCAGCTTCAACCCGTCGATCCGCTCGGCGACCGTCGTCCGCCCTGGCAGGAAGCTCGCGCGCACCCGATAGGCAACATCACCCAGGCGCAGGTCGAGGCTCGCCGGCTGGATCTGATCGGGGGCAAAATCCTGGGCGGGCAGGATGCCGCCAGCCTTGGCCAGCGCGGCAATCATGGTATCGGGCAAGATGCCCTTCCGATGCGGCTCGAACGAAAGTGTCACGCGTGCTGCCCAGTTCTTCCGCCATGCCGAGGATAGCGGCCCGGCGATCTAACCTGACCACCACCTTGACGTGAAGCGGCGGGCTTCGCTACAAGTCAATTATCCCGTGGTCATTTGAGCCGGCCGGCTTGCAGCCACGTAAAACAAGTCGCTAAAAGGCCGGGGACGCGCGAGCCCGGCCGACGTTTTGACGGCCGGTTTTTTATTGGCTCGCGTCGCGCGGGCCGCAGGAGGCTCGCAATGTCCGCTCGACACGACTACCGCCCCGAAACCCGGCTGATTCACGCCGGCACCTTGCGTTCGCAATTCAACGAGACATCCGAGGCGCTCTACCTGACGCAAGGCTACGTCTATGACAGCGCCGAGCAGTGCGAGGCGCGCTTTGCCGGCAAGGAGCCCGGCTACGTCTATTCCCGCTACTCCAACCCGACCATGAACATGTTCGAGCAGCGCATGGCCGCGCTGGAAGGCGCGGAGGCGGCGCGCTCGACCGCGACCGGCATGGCCGCCGTAACCACGGCCTTGATGGGCCTCGTCCGGGCTGGCGACCATATCGTTGCAGCCAAAGCATTGTTCGGTTCGTGCCGCTGGGTGATCGAGGATTGGCTCGGCCGCTTCGGCGTGACCTCGACTCTGGTGGACGGCACCGACCTTGCGCAGTGGCAGAAGGCTGCGCGCAAGGAAACCAAGGTCTTCTTCATGGAAACGCCGACCAACCCAACCCTCGAGGTTTACGATATTGCCGCGGTCGCCAGGATCGCCCACGCCGCCGGCGCGAAGCTTGTCGTCGACAACGTTTTCGCGACGCCGCTCTATCAGAGCCCGCTCGCGCTCGGCGCCGATTGCGTGGTGTATTCGGCGACCAAGCACATCGATGGCCAAGGTCGCTGTCTCGGCGGTGTGATCCTTGCGTCAGAAAAATTCATCATGGACCATGTCCATCAGGTGATCCGGCAGACCGGCCCGTCGCTGTCGCCATTCAACGCCTGGGTGCTGCTCAAGGGATTAGAGACCTTGGCAGTGCGCGTGCAGCGGCAGACGGAGCTCGCCACCGCCGTTGCCGACGCACTCGCCGGCCACTCCAAGCTCAGCCGCATGATCTATCCGGGCCGTGCCGACCATCCCCAAGCCGATATTGTCCGCAAGCAGATGAAAGCCGGCTCGACCTTGTGCTCGTTCGAGATCAAGGGCGGCAAGGCGGGCGCCTTTCGCTTCCTTAACGCCCTCAAGCTTATCCGCATCACCAATAATCTCGGCGATGCGAAAAGCTTGGTGACCCACCCGACCACGACGACCCACCAGCGTCTCACGCCCGAACAACGCGCTGAGCTCGGCATCGGCGACGGATTGATACGGTTCTCCGCCGGCCTCGAGCATCAGGACGACATCATCGAGGACTTAACAGCCGCGCTCGAGGCGGTGTAGCGCCGGGATCAGAACGGCTCGTCGTTTCGCAAGAAAGCGGCCGCCGAAGCGATCGGCCGCGTCGCGGCTTCCGTGATTGCGGCCGCCAACGACTTCGCAAGACAGCCGTAGCTCCAGTCGTTCATGTGCACGCCGTCGGGCGACACGAATGATTCGATGGCCATGTGATCGTCGTCACGCCAGTGCCGCATGACTTCGTAACGCTGGAACAGGTCGACATTCTCCGCCTTTGCCATCGTAGCGATCAGCCGGACAACACCGCTGATGCCGGGCTTGGAAATCACCTTCGGCGCGAATTGCGGATCGATCAGGACGATATCGGCGCCCTGCGCCTTGATCTTGGCGATGCCCTCGCGAATGGCCGCGCCACGGTCGTCGATCGGATGATCCCGCAGCACCGAATTGGTGCCAAGCTGCCACAAGACAAGGTCCGGCTTCTCGGCGATCACGGCGCTGTCGAAGCGGCGCAGCATGTCTTTGACTTCTTCGCCGTTCACACCGCGGTTGATAACCTTGAACTGGTGGCGCGGAAATTCGGCGGACAATTCGGCTTGCAGCCGGCTCGGATAATTCAGGCTGGGCGAACTGGCGCCCGCGCCAGCGGTTGACGAGGAGCCAATCGCCACAATGGTAATGGGTGTGCCGGCTACGAGCTTGCGCGCGACACGCGGCAACGGATTGGAAAGTCGCACCAGATCGCTCTGGACACGACATGCCGCTCCCACGCCATCGGCGCGGGCAAAGCCTGGCATCAACAGGGTGACAGACAGCACGGCGGCGACGCTACGCACCGCCGTGGCGGCGAAACTTTGGGTCAGCAAGCTGAAATATCCTCGCCCCGACTAACGGACGCCATTCGGCGGCGTCTCTTTTGCAGACTTTATTACAAGGTCCGCCAGCAACCGTCCAATACAATCATGAACGTGCTCGGCCATGTCGAGATTCTTGGTATGCGCCATGAAGTCGAACGTGCCGAGTTCAGCCCATAATTTCATGATGGCGTAGCGATCGAACAGCGGCACGTCGTGCCGCAGCGCAACCCAACGCATATTGTCGGCATACTGGCTCAGGCCGATCATCGACTCCGTTCGGGGACTATATTGTGGGTTGAGCAAAATCACATCGCTTCCGGCAGCGTGTGCCGCATCGACGCCCTTATCCAGAGCGTCGCTGAATTGGTCGACGTCGACGGCCTTCATGGCATCCACCGTTCCGGCCTGCCAGACGACCAGCGCCGGATGGCTGGCGCGGAGCTCGGCGGGAATCGATTTGACAGCGTCGATCACGCTGCGGCCGGGCTTGACGTCGGCGTAGACCTTCACCTCGACGCCGGGAAGGCGCTCGGTGAGCGTCGCTTGCAGCCGCGCCGGATAGGCCTTGGCCTCGGCACCGAGCAGTGTCGAAGAACCGGCACCGACTACAAGAATGGTTAGCTTTTTTTTCTCGATAGCCTGGGCGACCCGCGGCAGGCCGAAATCGGGGCCGACCAGAGCCTGTGCCACGGCGCATTCGGCAGGCAGTTCGGCGCGAACCGATGAAACGCCAATAATCGCGGCGAACAGAAGTGCGACCAGCAATCTCATGCCTCGCCCCCAGCCAGGCTCGGCATTTGCGCCGGAGGACGAGGCCCAGGACCGCGCCGCTCGACACGCTTATACCACGAAAGCAGCCAGGCAGTTCCGACCATGATGGCGATGCCTGCCATGCTGACCGCGATCTGCACCAACAGCCGATCGGAGATCTCGGTGAAGATGAAATGTCCGGCAAACGAGAGAAACACGCCGAGGCAGAAGGTTTCCAGCGAATGCTGGCCGCAAACGATCGCCGGCCAGAACACCGGCGATTTCAGGCCCGGCCAGCCGCGGGGCACGATCCAGAGCGCCACCACCGCGAGCGACAAGAAATGCGTGATGCGCAGGACATCGAGATTGGTCTTGTCAATCGGGTAGATTGTGTCGGCGACGATCCGTGGCACGAACACGGCAAGCCGCGGAACATACCAGGTCATTGCGATGAAAAAGGCGAAGGCCAGATAGCAGACTGCCGCTGCCAGAACGATTCTCGAGTTGATCCATAATGAAAGCCGCTGTGCGCCACCGAGCGCACACCATGCGCCGAATACGAAAAGAAGCTGCCAGGCAAACGGATTGAATACCCAATATCCGTCCGGGTAAGCCGGTATGTTCCAACCGAATTGCCACATCAAGGCATAGAGCAAAGCCGACGCCCCGAGAGCAAGCGATGGTGAGCGGAGCAGCAGCCACAATGCCGGCGTGAAGCCGACCAGCAATATGATGTAGAGCGGCAGCACGTCCATGTTCACCGGCTTAAATTTCAGCAGCATCGCCTGCATGATGGTGACGTCTGGATGCCGAAGGAAATTCAGAATGCCCATTTCTTCGGTATAAAGCGGATTGTCGAACGTCTGCGAAACGTAACCGATTTCGGCAAGATAGATCGCGAACAGGAAAATGTGCGCGACATAGATCTGCCAGGCGCGCTTGAGCACGCGGGCGCCGGCGACGATCAAGCCATGCTCGCGCATGGCGCGGCCGTAGACATACGCGGCCGTAAAACCGGAGATGAACACAAAAATCTCAGTGGCGTCGCTGAAGCCGTAATTGCGGATCGTGACCCAGCTCACGGCATTGGACGGGATGTGGTCGAGGAAGATCAGCCAGAGCGCCAGGCCACGAAACAAATCGAGCCGCAGGTCGCGTTCGGTCGCAGCCGGAGGCATGGAACGGCTTTTCTTTCGTGCAGGTCTTCGTCCATAATCCCATGGCTGGGCTTTGTGGCAAGACGGTAGCGCCTGCTCAACCCGTAACAATGACTTGAACGATATCAGGCCAACCTCGTGTATCGCGCCGTTACGAAAAACATCGAGGTCACGGTAACACCTCGCTACGTCCCGGAGCGGTCTTCGCCCGAGAACGGCTATTTTCTCTGGGCCTACACGATCACTATCGCCAATCTGGGGCGCGACACCGTCCAGCTTAAAACCCGGCATTGGCAAATTACCGACGCGAGCGGCAAGCGCCAGGAAGTGAACGGTCCGGGCGTCGTCGGCGAGGAGCCGCTGCTCAAGCCCGGCGAATCGTTCGAATACACCAGCAGCGTGCCGCTGCCGACGCCGTCCGGCTTCATGCAAGGCACCTATGGCATGGTGCGAATCGAAGACCGCACGAGCTTCGAGGTCGAGATTCCGGCTTTT
>CAZNTY010000041.1:0-3136 GCA_964576085.1 uncultured Undibacter sp.
AAACTCCAGAGCAACGCCAAGAGCGCGACGTTATTGTCCAGACGCTGCAGTACGACATGGAAATCCAAGTTGCTAAGCAGCGACAGGGGGCGACAGCTAACGTCGACCTATGGTGCGACGTCGCATCGAATGCCGTTCGAAACAAAGACTGGAGGCGCTGATCATGTTTCTTGATGCAGCCGACCTCTATGTAAGTCTTGGATTTAAGGTTTTCCCGCTCGCTCGCGGCTCAAAGCTTCCCGCGATCAAGGGCGGCAAGGGATTTAAAGACGCAACCGACGATCCGAAGCAGATCGATGCCTGGGCGCGTGCCTATCCGAACTGCAACATCGCCGTCGCTACGGGCGAACCGTCTGGAATCGTGGTGATTGACGTCGATCCGAGAAACGGGGGCTTCGCCAGCCTTTCGAAACTCGCTGGCGCGGGAAACCTGTTCCCGGCGTGTCCGACTGCGAAAACAGGAAACAATGGCCGCCATATGTACTTTCGGCTGCCTGCAGGCTTGAAATCAAGCAAGGATCGGCTTGGACCTGGGATCGATGTCAAATCCACGGGCGGCTACGTCGTGGCAGCGCCAAGTTGGATTGCACCGACCGATGCCGGCCCCGGAGGCACCTATCAATGGACGGTCTCACCTGAGCATACGCCAATCCCGCCACTTCCGCAGTGGACGATTGAACTCCTGTTGCCGAAGGCAAAACCGGCACCACGATTCGAAGCAGTTCAGACCACGGAAATGGCACATCGCAGCCTCGAGGGAATGGCGCGGCGCCTGGCGTCCGCAGGATCCGGCCAAAGAAATAACATCTTGAACTGGGCGGCGTACAAGATCGGCGCCCTGATCCGAGAAGGCAAAGTGTCGACTGCGTTGGCCGATCAACGTCTGACGCAGGCGGCGCTGGCCGCGGGCCTGACACTTCCAGAAATCAAGGCAACCCTCGCAAGCGGCTTCCGGGCCGGAACGGGGACGCAATGATTGATGCTCGAGAGAACGGGCTTCTGTTGCTTGATTTGGCTCTCAGCATGGGCGCCAACGGCACCGGCAACGTCGGAAACTTTTTCGCGGTTCCGCACGATTGGCGCTGCCCCTGCTGCTATCGCACAAAACAAGATATGGCGCGGCTCGACCGTAATGGGGCATTGCTGTGTTCGATTCATGAGCACCATGACCATTACTCGGAGCGGTTTGACGTCGACGTTCGCAAGATGTCGCCCGGAGATTACACCTTCAGCCGCGTGGTTCAGGACAGTCTAATCCGGTTTCCGAATACGCTGATTTGTAATGACTGCAACGTTGCCGAACCAGCCGCAAAGCGCATCGTCGGAGCTCCATCCTATTTTACGTTCTCGCCGGCCGAGATCGCCTACTTTGTCACGTTATCGAAAGACGGTGCCGTCAGCGTTGATCCTGACCGAGCGAAAAAAGCCTACGAAGCTGCAATTCCAACGTTGAAGCTTCTTTATGAGCGCATTCAGTCGATCACGAAGGCGGTCGATGCGGGGGAAGGCTTTGAGCCTCTTGCGGCTTCCGTTGGACGCGTAATGACCCGTCTCCGCGCAAATCTCAAAGATCACAAGGAGGCCGCCGAATGAACCGCCGCACTCCCTCCGCTTTCGACGTTCTTTCCTGTTTCAACAACGACATGGATACGCACGATATTGCGGATCACTTCCACATTCGGGAAAGTGAAGCCTTTGACCTTTTGCATCAAGCCAGAGGGGAAAAGCCTCGATCAACGTTTCAATATCTCGGATCGCGAGAGCGGCAAGAGAATATCGACCCAAAGCGACGTGTAACGCTGGCATCACGAGTAACATTTTTGGGAGGGATGAATGAGTGATCCTAATTTTTACAATAAGCTTGGCACGTCTCTGATGTCCGACCATTTAGCGTCTCCGAAGGCCGACTATCCGGTCACGCATCTGAATGCGTCGGTAGGAGACAGTGCGATTGTGAGCATGAAGCGATGGGCAGCAGCCAGTGATATCTTCAGGGGAGCGGCTGAGACTTATGACGAGCTGCCTGCTGGCCTCTATCGAACAAACATTGATTCCAACGGAAATCCCCTTTTGCTGAAGCAGAAACACGAGACAGATGGCCTTCTTGAGCTTCCAGATGATGCGAGCCTTTCGATACTTCGGGAGTTCGACGACTTCTGGGCACGGCGCGCCTCTTTCGAGCAGAGAGGATTTCTACATAAGAGGGGATTTATGCTGTGGGGACCGCCAGGCTCCGGAAAGACGTCATGCGTAAATCTTCTCATTTCTCGGCTGATCCGTGATTCGCAGGGAGTAGTTCTATTTTTGGATCAACCGCAGATCGCTGCTCTCTGCCTTCGCATGTTGCGCATGATTGAGCCTGATCGTCCTATTGTTGCGGTTATGGAAGACATCGACGCTCTCATTAAGCGCTATGGGGAAAACGAATACCTCGCGCTTCTCGATGGTGAAGCCCAAGTCGACCGTATCGTTTTCGTTGCCACGACAAACTACCCCGAACGCTTGGATCGACGTTTCTGCGATCGTCCATCCCGTTTCGACACGGTCCAGTACATCGGCATGCCGTCGCCGGTTGCCCGTAGAGCTTATCTCGCCGCGAAAGAGTCATCGCTTATTGGCAGCGAACTCGCGTCTTGGGTTGCGGAGACGGAGGGATTTTCGTTAGCCCACCTCAAGGAACTGATCGTTGCCGTCAAATGTTTGGGCCAATCCTTCGAAAAGGCATTGGAAAGGCTTGAGGGCATGAGGGTCGCTCAGCCGAGCAGCGAAGAAGAACCGACAAGGCGGAAGGCCGGATTTCTCGGCAATAGCCATATTGGGAGTTACAACGCATGACAGTCGACATCGAACAGCTTCAAATCGACTTGAACGACCTCTTGATGCAGAGGGAGCACGAAAGCGCCAATCTCGCGCAACTCCTGACCATCCGACAACGTCTACAGGAAGCGACCGACCGGCTATCTCAGAGCTTGTCCGACGATCTCGCGATGCTGGCGCAGCATATCTCAAGGTTCTATCGTCCACCGCCGCAAGTCGAATCTCATGATGACGCCGCTGCTTATGCGCAAAGATTTGCGCCGGCGTTGCGTTCAGAAGAATTTGCAAATCAGATTTTCAACCAAGCCGACAGGCTGCA
>CAZNTY010000042.1:0-6031 GCA_964576085.1 uncultured Undibacter sp.
CACCGCGAACGTGCCGAGCAGCGTCGCCGGCGGGCAGATCATCAGGTCGGTCTTGCGCCACAGCTCGCCGCCGCCCTGCATGATGCGGCCGAGCTCGGCCGCGGACGACTTCAGTCCGTTCATCTTCCAGTTGCCCGCGACCCGCGGGCGCGGCGGCGGCGCCATGTTTCGAGCCTCTTTTCGTCGCCATAGCGGTTACCAGAGCGGCGCGGCCGAGGCCAGCCGCGCGCCGCCGCACACCGGCACAGGGCTTTGACCGCCCGCGGCCGCCATCCTATAGAGGCGGCGGCAAAGTCCCTGAACTCAGCGGAAAATCGGTTCGCTCATGCTTCGTGGCATTCACAAGGCGTCCTCCGGCGTGATCGGCAAGGGCATCATGGCCGTGGTGATGGGCCTTCTGGCGATCAGCTTCGCCATCTGGGGCATCGGCGATATTTTCCGCGGCTTCGGCCAATCGAACTTCGCCGAGATCGGCAGCGCCTCGATCGGCATCGAGCAATTCCGCAACTACTACAACGACAAGCTCAGCCAGCTCGGACGCCGCATGGGCCGTCCGATCACGCCCGACCAGGCGCGCGCGCTCGGCCTCGACCGCCAGATCCTCAGCGAGCTGATCGCGGAAACCGCGCTCGACCAAAAAGCCAGGCAGATGCGGCTCGGCGTCTCGGACGAGGAAATCTCGCGCAAGATCATGAGTGAATCCGCCTTCCAGGGCGTCAACGGCAAGTTCGACCGCGCCCGCTTCGAGCAAACGATCCGCGACGCCGGCTTCACCGAGGCGCGCTTCGTCCAGGAGCAGCGCGCGCTCACGACGCGGCGCCAGATCGCGCTCAGCCTGACCGGCGATCTCAAGCCGCCGCTCGCGGCACAGAACGCCATCAACATGTTCCGCAACGAGAAACGCAGCGCCGACGTCGTCGTGCTCGGCCCGGCGCAGGCGGGCGAGATCGCGCCGCCCTCCCCCGAGGCGCTGCAGAAATACTTCGACGAGCGCAAGGCGCTGTTCCGCGCGCCGGAGACGCGCAAGGTGACGCTGCTGTCGCTTACGCCCGCCGATCTCGCGCGCTGGGAAACGGTGAGTGATGAGGACGCCAAGGCCTATTACGAGCAGCACAAGGCCGATTTCGGCACAGCGGAAACCCGGCACCTGCGGCAGATCGTGTTCGCCAACCCTGACGAGGCCAAGGCGGCATCCGACAAGATTGCACAGGGCGCGAGCTTCGAGGATATCGTCAAGGAGCGCGGCCTGAAGGAGAGCGACACCGATCTCGGCACCGTCACCAAGGCGAACGTGATCGATCCCGCGGTCGCCGAGGCCGGCTTCGCGCTCAAGGACGGCGAAGTCAGCAAGCCGGTCAAAGGTCGCTTCGGCACCGTGATCCTCAAGGCGAGCGAGGTCGTGCCGGCGAAACAGCAGAGCTACGAGGACGCCGCCGCCCGCATCAAGCAGACCATCGCACTGGAGCGCGCCCGCCAGAAGATCGGCGACCTGCGCGACAAGATCGAGGATGAGCGCGCCGCCGGCTCGACCCTCGCCGAAACCGCCAAGAAGCTCGGCCTCGCCGCCGTCAGCATCGAGGCCATCGACCGGTCCGGTCGCGACGCCGCCGGCAATCCGGTCGCCGGCCTGCCCGCGGGTGTCGACGTTATCAGCGCGGTGTTCTCGAGCGACGTCGGCGTCGACAACGAGGCGCTGCAGCTGCCATCGGGCGGCTGGGTCTGGTACGACGTGACCGGCATCACGCCCTCACATGACCGCACCCTTGATGAGGTTCGATCGCAGGTCGAGACGCGCTGGCGCGACGACGAGATCGCCACGCGCCTCAAGGCCAAGGCCGACGACATGCTCGGCAAGCTCAAGGCCGGCGGCAAGCTCGCCGGGCTGGCCGACGCCGATGGCCTGAAAGTGGAAGCCGTCGCCGATCTGCAGCGCGGCCAGCCGAAGGAGCCGGTCTCCGCGGCCACGCTCGACGCGATCTTCCGCACCGCCAAGGATGCCGCCGGCGCCGCCGAAGGCGACAAGCCGACGAGCCGGGTCGTTTTCGTCGTCACCGGGATTGATGACCCGGCGCTCGATACGAAGTCGCCGGAGGCGATGCGGATGCTGGACGCGCTGCGCAACGGCTATAGCGAAGACATCCTCGGCGAATATGTCGCGCAGATCGAGACCGAGCTCGGGGTCCATATCAACGAGGCGGCGCTCGCGCAGATCACCGGCGCATCCACGCCGTAGCCATTCACGCGCAACTATGCAGATCGAGCCATCGCAAGCCGCATTCGCTGATCGTTACGCACGCGGCGAGGCGCAGGTGGTCTGGACCACTCTGGTTGCCGATCTTGAAACACCCGTGTCGGCCTTCCTCAAGCTCGGTGACGGCAAGCCGAACAGCTTCTTGTTGGAGTCTGTCGAAGGCGGCGACACCCGCGGCCGCCATTCGATCATCGGCCTCGATCCGGACCTGATCTTCCGCGTCAATGGCATGCGCGCCGAGATCAATCGCGCCGCGCGCCACCGGCCAGACGACTTCGCCGCCTGCCCGCAGCCGCCGCTCGAGGCGCTGCGAATGCTGGTCAGGGAAAGCCGTGTTGATCTGCCCGCAGGCCTGCCGCCGATGGCGGCCGGCGTGTTCGGCTATCTCGGCTACGACATGGTGCGGCTGATGGAGGAGCTGCCGCCGCCCAATCCCGACCCGATCTGCATTCCGGACGCGGTGATGGTGCGTCCCACCATCATTGTGGTGTTCGATGCGGTGAAGGATTCCATCACCGTCATCACGCCGGTGCGCCCGCAGCCCGGTGTCGATGCCAGGGCCGCGCTGGCGCGCGCGACCGAGCGGCTGGCAGACGTTGTCGAAAGCCTTGACCGCCCACTCGACAAGTCGCTGACAGAGGGACACGCCGGCGCCATCGATCTCGCCGCGAGCTCGAACACCACCCCCGAGGACTATCGCGCGATGGTGCTCAAGGCCAAGGATTACATCGCCGCCGGCGATGTCTTCCAGGTGGTGCTGTCGCAACGCTTCGAGCAGCCGTTCGCGCTGCCGCCATTTGCGCTCTATCGCGCGCTGCGGCGGACCAATCCGTCACCCTATCTCTATTTCCTCAATTTCGGCGATTTCGCCATCGCCGGCTCGAGCCCGGAAATTCTGGTGAAGGTCAGCGGCCGCACCGTCACCGTGCGCCCGATCGCCGGCACGCGGCCGCGCGGCGCGACGCCGCACGAGGACAAGGCGCTGGAGGACGAGCTGCTGGCCGACCCGAAGGAACGCGCCGAGCACCTGATGCTGCTCGATCTCGGCCGCAACGACGTCGGCCGCGTCGCGCGCATCGGCACCGTGCACGTGACCGACCAGTTCTTCGTCGAGCGCTACAGCCACGTGATGCATATCGTCTCGAACGTCGAGGGCGAACTGGCAGCGCAACGCGATGCGCTCGATGCGCTCCTCGGCGGCTTTCCGGCCGGCACTGTGTCGGGCGCACCAAAGGTGCGCGCGATGGAGATCATCGACGAGCTGGAGAAGGAAAAACGCGGCCTTTATGCCGGCTGCGTCGGCTATTTCTCGGCCGCCGGCGAGATGGATACCTGCATCGTGCTGCGCACCGCACTGGTGAAGAACGGCACGATGTACGTGCAGGCCGGCGCCGGCATCGTGGCCGACAGCAACCCGGCCGCCGAGCAGCAGGAGTGCATCAACAAGGCCATGGCGCTGTTCCGTGCCGCCGAGGAAGCGCGCCGCTTCGCCAGCGCCGCCAAACGCGGGCAGTAAACGAGGATCGGACGCTATCCTTGACCCCCCGGAGTGCGGCGTCTAAACCCTTGGCGTTGCAGAAAAATGCGCCCAATGATCATCCTGATCGACAACTACGACAGCTTCACCTTCAACCTGTTCCATTACCTGGGCGGGCTGGGAGCGGACGTTGTCGTGCACCGAAACGACAAGATCACTGCCGACGCGGTGATCGCGGCTGATCCAGACGCCATCGTGCTGTCGCCCGGCCCCTGCACGCCCAACGAGGCCGGCATCTGCCTCGACCTGATCGGCAAGGCGTCCTCGACCGTCCCTCTGCTCGGCGTCTGCCTGGGTCATCAGGCGATCGGCCAGGCCTTCGGCGGCAAGGTGGTGCGCGCCCCGGTGCAGGTGCATGGCAAGCTGTCGCTGATCCGCAGCAACGGCACCGGACTCTTTCGCGGCATCAACGCGCCGTTCCAGGCGACGCGCTACCATTCGCTGATCGTCGAGCGCGAAAGCCTGCCCCGAGAATTTTCCATCACCGCGGAAACCGACGACCGGATCGTCATGGGGATCGCGCATGCGAGCCTGCCGACCCACGGCGTCCAGTTCCATCCCGAGAGCATCGCGTCGGAGAACGGCCACCTTATTCTCAAAAATTTCCTCGATCTGGCCGCCGACTGGAACATCAAGCGCGGCCGCCGCAAGGCGCCCCGCCCCGCATCGGTGCGTGTGGCGTCGTGAGCCCTGGCCATGAGTGATGACTTCAAGGCGCTGATCGGCCGCGTTGCCGTCGGCGCGAGCCTCACGCGGCAGGAGGCGGCGCTCGCTTTCGATCGCATGATGTCCGGCGAGGCCACGCCATCGCAGATGGGCGGACTGCTGATGGCGTTGCGGGTTCGCGGCGAAACCGTCGAGGAGATCACCGGCGCCGTCACGACGATGCGGGCCAAGATGCTCGGGGTCAAGGCGCCGCCGGACGCCATTGACGTGGTCGGCACCGGCGGCGACGCGTCCGGCTCGTTCAACATCTCGACCTGCGCGGCGTTCATCGTGGCCGGGGCTGGTGTGCCGGTCGCCAAGCATGGCAACCGCGCCCTGTCGTCGAAATCGGGAGCCGCCGACGTGCTGGCCGCCCTCGGCGTCAGGATCGATCTGACGCCGGACCAGGTCGGCCGCTGTATCCATGAAGCCGGTATCGGCTTCATGTTCGCACCCGCGCATCACCCGGCGATGAAGAACGTGGGTCCGACGCGGGTCGAGCTTGGCACCCGCACGATCTTTAACCTGCTCGGGCCGCTGTCGAACCCGGCCGGCGTCAAGCGGCAGATGATCGGCACGTTCTCGAAGCACTGGATCGAGCCGATGGCGCAGGTGCTGCGCAACCTCGGCTCGGAGTCGATCTGGGTGGTGCACGGCTCCGACGGCCACGACGAGATCACGACCACCGGGCCGACCAGCGTTGCCGCTCTGGAGAACGGCCAGATCCGGACCTTCGAGGTCACGCCCGAGGAGGCCGGGCTTCCGCGCACCAGTATCGGCGCATTGCGCGGCGGCGACGGCGAGGCCAATGCCAGGACGCTGCTCGATGTGCTCAAGGGCAAGCCGAGCGCCTTTCGCGACGTCAGCCTGCTCAATGCCGCGGCCGCCCTGATCGTGGCCGGCAAGGCCAAGACCCTCAAGGAGGGCGTTGCGCTCGCGGCCAAATCGGTCGATAGCGGCGAGGCCGAAGGCCGGCTGGACCGTCTGGTCGCGGTGTCGAACGCCAAGGATTAGCCCTGTGTCGGACATCCTCGCCAAGATTGAAGCCTACAAGCGCGAGGAGGTCACCGCCGCCAAGCGGGCGCGACCGCTCGAGGCGCTCGAAGAGGACATCAAAAGGGTATCGCCGCCGCGCGGTTTTCTGCGCGCGATCGAAGCTCGTGTCGCGCGCGGCGACTACGCGCTGATCGCCGAGATTAAGAAGGCAAGCCCGTCCAAGGGTCTGATCCGGGCCGACTTTGACCCGCCGGCGCTGGCCCGGGCCTACGAGGCCGGTGGTGCCACCTGCCTCTCGGTGCTGACCGATACGCCGTCGTTCCAGGGGAAGCCGGAATTTCTCGCCGCGGCACGCAACGCCACCGGCCTGCCGGCCCTGCGCAAGGATTTCATCTATGAGCCGTACCAGGTCGTCCAGTCCCGGGCGCTGGAGGCCGACTGCATCCTGATCATCATGGCGGCGGTCAGCGATGCAGAAGCAAAAGCCATAGAAGACAAGGCGATATCCCTCGGCATGGATGTTTTGCTTGAAGTCCATGACG
>CAZNTY010000043.1:0-1536 GCA_964576085.1 uncultured Undibacter sp.
AATTCCGTCGCTGGTATCGGCAACGTGTGCTCGACGTGTTCAACGAAGTCGACGTCGTCCTGGCGCCGGCGACGCCCTGCACCGCGCCGAAGCTCGGCCAGCAGACCTTCGCGCTCGATGGTGTCGAGACGCCGCTCCGCGCCAATATCGGCATCTACACGCAGCCGATCTCGTTCATCGGCCTGCCGGTCGTCGCTGTGCCGGTACCGCTCGATCCACTGCCTATAGCCGTACAAATCATCGCGGCCCCGTGGCGGGAAGACATCGCGCTGCGGGTCGCTCACGCCTTGGAAAAGATGGGCGTGGCGCGCGCCCCGCAGCCGGACATCTAGAGGAGCGACGAATGAGCATGACCGTTCGCGATGGCCGACGGACGCTCGCCGAGGAGCTCCGGATTCAATTGGCGGACGAGATCGTGCGTGGCGCGCTCAGCCCCGGTGCCGCCCTCGACGAGATGGAGCTTGCGCGCCGGTTCAGCGTGTCGCGCACGCCGGTACGCGAGGCGATCCGCCAGCTCACCGCGTCCGGCCTGATCGAGGCGCGCGCCCACCGGGCGGCCGTGGTGGCGCGGCCGAGCGCGGAACGGTTGATTGGCATGTTCGAGGTCATGGCCGAGCTCGAGGCGCAATGCGCGGGGCTCGCCGCCGAGCGCATGACCGGACCGGAGCGCCATGCACTGGAATTGGTGCATGAAGAGATGCGCGAGTTGATCCATCTCGGCGACCCGCAGCGTTTCCACGAGGTCAACGAGGCGTTCCACGGTGCGATCTATGGCGGCGCGCATAATGCCTATCTTGCCGAGTTGACCGTCGCGACACGGACGCGGGTGCAGCCGTTCCGCCGTGCGCAGTTCCGCAACATGGGGCGTCTGGCCAAGTCGCACCTGGAGCATGATCTGGTGGTGGTGGCGATTCAGCGCGGCGAGCGCGAGCGCGCCACCGAGGCGATGCGTGCGCACATCGTGACCGTGCGTGAGGCCTATGAGCTTTATGCCGCGGGTGCCTTGGCCTGCGCCACATAGGCGCGCCAGCCGCCGAAGCTGGAAAGGTCGCGGGCGCCCGCGACCGCTTCGGCCTCGACCAGGAAGCCCTTGACGCCGCGTCCGTCCGCCAGTGCGATGCTGCCGATCGACAGCGGCGCCGGGATGGCTGCGACGAAGCGGCCGAATTGCTCGGCGCGCAGGGCCCAGATCTCCACGGTAATGGCGGCGCCTTTGCCGGATGCGACGCGGAGCAGGCCGGGCTTCGGCGGATTGCAGCCGGCGAGCGCATAGAGTCGGTAGTCGGCGGCGGTGGAGGTTGTTTCGAGAAGCTGGCCTCCCATGGCCTTCAACTCGTTGTTCAGCGGCATACCGGAGAGGTGCGCGCCGACCACGGCGATGGCGATTTCGTCGGGAGCGGGTGCCGCCGCAAGCTTCGGCAGCGGCGGCTGCGGTCGCTTCAATGCGCCGAGCGGCAGGCCGGTGTCGGCGTGGAAGCTGCGGCCGATCGAAGCCAGCAGCGCATCCTGGCCGCCGGGGGCGAGCAGGGTGATGCC
>CAZNTY010000044.1:0-4763 GCA_964576085.1 uncultured Undibacter sp.
CTCAGCGTTTTTGCACTGCAACACTTGCGCAACTACTGAAATTGGCTAAACTGTGAGCACTGAATGTATCCGCCTAATTCATAGGCATACTAAGTGGCGACAGAAACAATAGCATTTTCAGGCCCAACGCTGGCCATCGGACCGGTCCATGCACCTAACCGGGTGGTCCTGGCGCCGATGACCGGCATTACCGACGCGCCGTTTCGTCGGATGGCTGAACGGCTTGGGGCCGGCCTCGTGGTGTCGGAAATGACGGCGAGCTCTGCGCTCGCCGAGCGCCGGCGCGAGGCACGGCGGCGCAGCGATGGCCGCGGGGTCGCGATCAACGTCGTGCAGCTTGCCGGCTGCGAGGCGCGTTGGATGGCCGAGGCGGCGCGCATCGCCCAGGACGAGGGCGCCGATGTCATCGATATCAATATGGGATGTCCGGCGCGGATGGTGACGAATGTCGCCGCCGGGTCGGCTCTGATGCGCGATCTCGACCACGCCCTGCGCCTGATCGAGGCGACCGTCGCCGCTGTCACGGTGCCCGTAACGCTCAAGATGAGGCTTGGCTGGGACCATTCGACCGTCAACGCCCCGTCGCTGGCGAAGCTCGCCGAATCCGCCGGCGTCCGGCTGATCACGGTGCACGGCCGCACCCGCTGCCAGTTCTACGACGGCCGCGCCGACTGGTCGGCCGTGCGCGCGGTCAAGGCCAGCGTCAGCATCCCGGTGATCGTCAATGGCGACATCCGCTCGCTCGACGACGCCCGCCGCGCCTTGAGCGAATCCGACGCCGACGCGGTGATGATCGGGCGCGGCGCGCAGGGCCGTCCGTGGCTGCCGGGCCAGATCGCCCGCGCGCTCGGCGGCGGCACGCTGGAGAAGGCGCCGCCGCTCGCCACCCAATACGAGATTATCGTCACGCTCTACGACGAGATGCTCACCCATTACGGCGCGGCGGTCGGGCGTCGCCACGCCCGCAAGCATCTGGGCTGGGCGCTGGAGGCGGCCGCGGCAAGCGCCGGCGCGCCTGGCGATGTCCTGAAATGTCACCGCGCGCGGGTCCTGACGGCAGACGAGCCGGCACAGGCGCACGTCCACCTCAAGGCCGCGTTCGACGACTTCGCCATGAGGATGGCGGCATGAATTCCGCCCCGGCCATGGCGGTCTTGCCGGATACGCCGGCCGATGCGCAGCTCAACGCGCTGCCGCACCCCGTCATCATGGTATCGCGCGACGGCAGGATCGCTGATGCGAATGTCGCGGCCGAGCAGTTCTTTGAGGCGTCGATCCCGATGCTGCGCCGACACAATCTGCGCGACCTGGTGCCGTTCGGCTCGCCGTTGCTGCCGTTGATCGAGCAGGTTCACCAGCGCGGCGCCGCGGTGAACGAATACAAGGTCGACCTGTCGACGCCACGCAATCCGGGGGAGCGGCTGGTCGATCTCTATGCCGCGCCGCTGCCGGAATATCCCGGCCATGTCGTGGTGATGCTGCAGGAACGCACGATCGCCGAAAAGATGGATCGCCAGCTCACGCACCGCGGCGCGGCGCGTTCTGTCATCGCGCTCGCGGCGATGCTGGCGCACGAAATCAAGAATCCATTGTCGGGAATCCGTGGCGCTGCGCAGCTGCTCGAACAGTCCGCCGGCGACGAGGATCGCTCGCTGACACGGCTGATCTGCGAGGAGACCGATCGCATCGTGAAGCTGGTCGACCGCATGGAGGTGTTTTCCGACGAACGGCCGGTCGAGCGCGAGCCGGTCAACATCCATGTCGTGCTCGATCACGTGCGGCGCCTGGCGCAGTCGGGATTCGCGCATCACATCAAGTTCGTCGAGGAGTACGATCCGTCGCTGCCGCTGGTCTATGCCAACCGTGACCAGCTGGTGCAGGTGTTCCTCAATCTGGTGAAGAACGCCGCGGAAGCGATCGGCGAGACCGCGACCGACGGCGAAATCCAGTTCACCACCGCATTTCGGCCCGGCGTGCGGCTCTCGGTGCCCGGCAGCACCGCGCGCGTATCGCTGCCGCTCGAGTTCTGCGTCAAGGACAACGGGCCCGGCGTGCCCGATGACCTGATGCCGCACCTGTTCGACCCCTTCGTCACCACCAAGCCGACCGGAAGCGGCCTCGGCCTGGCGCTGGTGTCGAAGATCGTCGGCGACCACGGCGGGATCATCGAATGTGAATCCCAGCCGCGGCGCACCGTGTTCCGCGTGTTGATGCCGGTCTACAGTGGCGAAGGCGAGCTCGGTTCGCCTCCCGCCCCAAACAATTGAGGCTGAGGCGATGCCGACCGGAAGCATTCTCGTCGCTGATGACGATGCCGCGATCAGGACGGTGCTCAATCAGGCGCTGTCCCGCGCCGGCTACGAAGTGCGCTCAACCGGTAACGCCGCGACGTTGTGGCGCTGGATCAGCCAGGGCGACGGCGACCTGGTGATCACCGACGTCATCATGCCGGACGAGAACGCTTTCGATCTCGTGCCGCGTATCCGCAAGGCGCGGCCCGATCTTCCGGTCATCATCATGAGCGCGCAGAACACGTTCATGACCGCGATCCGCGCCTCCGAGCGCGGCGCCTATGAGTACCTGCCCAAGCCGTTTGACCTCAAGGAACTCATCGCCATTGTCGGACGGGCTTTGTCGGAGCCGAAGGAGAGGCGCGCGCCGGCCGGGAAGGGCGAGGAGCTTGATTCCATTCCGCTGGTCGGCCGTTCGCCGGCGATGCAGGAAATCTACCGCGTGCTGGCGCGCCTGATGCAGACTGACCTCACCGTGATGATCTCGGGCGAGAGCGGCACAGGTAAAGAACTGGTGGCGCGCGCGCTGCACGATTACGGCAAGCGGCGCGCCGGCGCGTTCGTCGCCGTCAACATGGCGGCGATCCCGCGTGACCTGATCGAGTCCGAGCTGTTCGGCCATGAGAAGGGCGCCTTCACTGGCGCCAACACCCGCTCGTCGGGCCGCTTCGAGCAGGCCGAGGGTGGCACGCTGTTTCTCGACGAGATCGGAGACATGCCGATGGAGGCGCAAACGCGGCTGCTGCGGTTGTTGCAGCAGGGCGAGTACACCACCGTCGGCGGCCGCACCCCGATCAAGAGCGACGTGCGCATCATCGCCGCGACCAATAAGGATCTGCGGCAGCTCATCCAGCAGGGCCTGTTCCGCGAAGACCTGTTCTTCCGCCTCAACGTCGTGCCGCTGCGGCTGCCGCCGCTGCGCGAGCGGGTCGAGGACATTCCCGACCTCATCCGCCATTTCTTCGCGCAGGCGCAACGCGAGGGCCTGCCGGCCAAGCAAGTCGACGCCGCCGGCCTCGACCGGCTCAAGCGCTATCGCTGGCCCGGCAACGTCCGCGAACTGGAAAATCTCGCGCGCCGGCTCGCCGCGCTCTATCCGCAGGAGACGATCGGCGCGGCAGTCATCGAAACGGAGCTGTCGCAGCCGGCGCTGCCGGCGGGCGGCGAGGAGGTGGGCGGCAGCGAAGCGAGCCTTGCGGCAGCGGTGGAGCGTCACCTGGCGGCCTATTTTGCCGGCTTCGACGAGGGGTTGCCGCCGGCCGGCCTCTATCACCGCGTCCTGCGCGAGATCGAGTATCCCCTGCTCACGGCCGCCCTGGCAGCGACCCGTGGCAATCAGATCCGCGCCGCCGATCTTCTCGGGCTCAACCGGAACACCCTGCGCAAGAAAGTGCGCGATCTGGACATCCAGGTTTTCCGCGGCGGCCACTGAAGCGCTGGCGTTTTTGGCGCTGCGCCGCGGAAATGTCGCAATCCGGCAACATTGTTGTATAAAAGCATCACCTCCTGATGTGACTGCGGCCTCATCGGCTGCGGATTGCGGGCGCTGCGGCGTCCTTCCGGCCGGGCCTTTTCATGAGCGTCGAGCAAGCCGTCAACGCCGAGACCGCCACTACCGAACCGCCGCGCAGACGCCCCAACGCACGCGTGATCGGGCCGGTGCTGGTCGGCCTGGCGATGCTGTCAGCGGTCGTCACCTTCCTCGTCCTGGCCGGCCTCACGCCGATCATGCCCACCCATTACGTGGTCGTGACGCTGTTGGCGGTGAACGCGGCGGCCGGCCTGCTGCTGCTCACGGTGATCGTCCGCGAAGTCCTGCAGATCCTGCAGGCGCGCCGCACTGGCCGGGCCGGAGCGCAACTCCACATCCGGATCGTCGGGCTGTTCTCGGTGATTGCTGCGGTGCCTGCCATTCTCGTCGCGGTCGTCGCCAGCATCACGCTCGATCGCGGCCTCGACAGCCTGTTCGCTTCGCGCATGCGCGAGGCAATCCAGAATTCGGTGATCGTCGCCCAGGCCTATCTGCAGGACCACGCGCAGACCGTGCGCTCCGATATTCTGCTGATGAGTCTCGATCTGTCGCGCAATCAGGATTTCTTTTCGAAAAATCCAACCGACCTGCAGCAATTTCTGAATTTCCAGGCATCGGTGCGCGGCCTCGCCGCGGTGATCGAACTCGACGGCAACCTGACCGTGCTGGCCCGGGCGCAGGTCCCGGTCAATCAGGTCTTCGCCTTGCCGCCACGCGAGGCGCTGGCAACGGTGAAGGATACCGAGCCGCAGATCGTGCTGTTGCCTGATGCCAACTACGTCGCGGCGGTCATCAAGCTGCGCAACTACACAGACACCTATTTTTACATCGCGCGCCTGCTCGACCCGCGCGTCTTGCCGCAATTGCGCGCAACCGAACAGAGCGTCGGCGAATACGCTTCGCTTGCCGAACGGCGAGTCGGCATCCAGGTCGCATTCGCG
>CAZNTY010000045.1:0-5814 GCA_964576085.1 uncultured Undibacter sp.
CGAGGACCTGCGGGCGCGGGCGGCGAAGGCCGGCCGCGATCCCGCGCACATGAAGATCATGCCGGGGGTGTGCCCGATCATCGGCACCTCGGAAGCCGACGCCAAGGCCAAGCTCAGGTCGCTCGGCGAGTTTTCCGATCCCGCTGCGGCGCTCAAGGTGCTCTCGGAACGCCTCGGGCACGATCTGTCGTCCTACCCGCTCGACGGCCCGGTGCCCGAGCTGCCGCAATCGACCATCATGCAGGGCCATGCGGTGACGCTGTCCGCGCTCGCCAAGAAGCACAACATGACGCTACGCGAGCTTCGCGACTATGCCGCGAGCGCGATGGGGCACCGCCTGCTGCTCGGCACGCCGGAGCAGATCGCGGACGGCCTGGAGGAATGGTTCGTCGCCGGCGCGGCCGACGGCTTCAACATCATGCCGCCCTGGTTCCCCGGCGCCTTCGATGATTTCGTTGAGCAGGTGGTGCCGATCCTGCAGAAGCGCGGCCTGTTCCGCACCGAATACAGCGGCCGCACGCTGCGCGAGCATCTCGGCATCCCGCGCCCGCCGCATCCGCGCGCCGGTCTGGCGACCGACGCGATCGGCCAGACCGTCGCCTCGTAAGCGATCCGTGAGCGGACATCGGACAGCCCGGCCAGAAAGCGCCTGCGATCAATGTCGAAGCGCTTGATCCTCGCCATCTCCAGCAGCCCGTCGCCGACGTCACGGACCGCCAAGGTCGCCGACTACGTGCTGCACAGCCTGGCCGATACCGCGCTGATGACGCGCCACATCCAGCTTCGCGACATCGATGCCGAGGCCTTGGTGTCGGCGAAGGCCGCGCATGTCAGCGTGGCGCGCGCCATCACCGCGCTGGAGCAGGCGGACGGAGTCGTGTTCGCGACGCCGATCTTCAAGGCCTCGTATTCGGGGCTGCTGAAGGTCTTTCTCGACCTGCTGCCGCAGTTCGCGCTGGCGGGCAAGGCGATCCTCCCGATCGCGACCGGGGGATCGATGGCCCATCTGCTCGCGCTCGACTACGGCCTGCGCCCGGTGCTGCAATCGATGGGCGCGCGCCACATCGTGCAGAGCCTGTTCGTGGCCGAGAGCGACCTCAGCGTCGTCGACGACAAGGTGCGGATCGGCGGCCCGACCGAGGCGATGCTGCAAGAAGCGATCTATCACTTCAAATGCGCGGTGGGCGCGACAACCGAGGATCGTTTCCTTGGCCACCCTCGACCGACACGCGCAGGCTGAACGCCGGAAGCCTTTAATCCCGTGACAGGTTGAACCAGAGGGTCTGCACCCGGCCCTCGCTATGGTTCCAGATCCGGTGCGGCCGGCGCGAGCTGTAGGAGATCAGGTCGCCGGCTTCGAGCACGTAGGCCGTGCCGTCGACCTCGACCGTCAGCTTGCCTTCCAGAATGAAGCCGTATTCAAAGCCGTCATGGGTGATCGGACGGTCGGCGTTTCCGGTGTGCGGCTCGTATTCATTGAGAGCGACGGAAACCCCGCGCGACCGGTCCTCGCGGAGCAGACGGCGGATGACGTGTTGCGCGGTTTCGATCGCCTTCTGCTCCGACGAGCGCACGACCAGTTTTTCTTCCGGCGCCGGATCACCCGCCAGAAGGTCCGACATGGTCACGCCGAGCGAGCTCGCGATGACCACGAGCGAGCCGATCGACGGCGAGGCGCGGCCACGTTCGACCAGGCTCAGCATCGACGGGCTGAGGCCGCTTGCGTCGGCCAGGCCCTGCAAGGTCATGCCGCGCGCCTGGCGGGTCTCGCGAATCCGGATGCCGATCGCCGTCAGGGCCGTGGCGGTGGCGTCCGCGATGTCTTCATTGTCCGGCAGCGTCTCAGTGCTCAGCGATTCCATCAGTCGCGTCCCGTGGCGTGTTGAAAAGGAATATCAAAATAATCCAGCGTTGCTTTAGTCCCGATCTTTGATAACAATCAAGCTGTCTTGAATTTTATCGAAAGATTCGAAGTTTCGGGAGTCCTCTGCCGTGAAAATTGTCGATCTGTCACACCTGATGAATGTCCACACTCCCGGCTGGGTCGGTTATGCGGGCAACAAGATGTATTACGCCCAGAACCTCCAGACCAAGCAAATTGTGGCACAGCGGATCGATACTGCGCTGCATGTCGGCACGCATATCGATGGAGCCATGCACGGCACCGATGGCATGGGCGACATGGCCTCCTACCCGCTCGATTTCCTGGTGGGGCCGGGGGCGGTGGTCGACGTGTCGAAGCACATGGACGACTGGGCCGTCATCACGCCGAAGATGATCGAGGATGCGCCGGTCGAGGTGAAGGACGGCGACATCCTCATCATCCATACCGGCTGGCACCGGTTCTGGGAGGGGCAGCCTCAGCAGGATCTGGTGCGCTATTTCTGCATGCATCCGGGCGGCAAGATCGAGCTGCTCGAATGGATGCTGAAGAAGAAGATCAAGTGGTTCGGCATCGACTGCGGCTCGGGCGACCACGCCATGAACACCTCGATCCGCCTGATGCGGCCTGATCTCGCCGCACGGTTCGAGAAGAAGGTCGGCATGAGCTGCGCCGAGTTTTTCGGCGAGTACAAATATGTCCACGCGAAATCGAAGCGCCTCGTCGAGAACGACATGTTTCCGTTCCACTCCTACGCGTTCCAGGAGGGGCTGGTGCATGCGGAGAATGTCGGCGGCGACATCGAACTGATGCTCAACCAGCGCGCGGTGATCGGCGCCTTCCCCTGGCGCTATGACGGCCTGGAAGCCTGCCCGTGCCGGATCGTCTGCTTCCAGGGCATGGACGAGGCTGTGACCGCGGTCGGTGACGTCGCCAAGGCGGTCCTCGGCCCGCGCCGCATCGGCTCGAGCCTTGCCAGTGGCGGCCCGGACGGACGCTAAGGCCGCCGTTTCCTCCGCAATCAGTTCGCCGCCACATCGGGCAAGCAGCGCGGCAGCAGGAGGGTCAACTCCGTGCCGTCACCGAGCGCGCTGACGCAGAGCCGGCCACGAAGCTGGGCGGCACGCCGACGCATGTTCTCCAGCCCATGGCCGGAATAATGCCCGGATCCGTTCTCGGCAAAGGCACAGCCGTCGTTGCGGACGGTGATGGACACCATGTCGTCCGCCGCCGCGCCGCGGACCATAATCCGGCGGGCCGGGCCGTGCTTGAGGGCATTGGTGATCGCCTCCTGGAGAATCCGGAGCACGATCAGGGCATTGGCCGGGGTAACGCCGGTGACCTCCGGCAGATTCGCGGTCGACCAGTCGAGATCGACGCCGATCCGCCGCAACTGCGGAATCAACCGTTCGCGGAAATTGGCCAGCGCCAGCGGCAATTCGCTGTCGCCGAGCTCGAGCGAATAGATCACCAGCCGTAAATCCTCGAGCGCCTCGCGGGCGGCACGCTCGATCGGCTTCACATCGCCATCGCCGCGTTCCGCCATCGCGATGATCGAAACCAGGTGCCCGCTGATGCCGTCGTGCAAGTCCTGCGTGAGTCGCTCGCGCTCCTCTTCGCGAACCTGGCGCGCAGCCTCCAGGCGCTCTTCCCGATGCAGCGCTGCGAGCTCGGTCTCACGTTCGGCCAGCCTGACGTTCAGATTTTCGTTGGCGCGATCGAGATCATCGAGGCTCTTCGCCAGCCGACGCATCAGCACCGTCATCAGAAATCCGAGAATCAAAGGCCGGACATAAGGCGTGAACAGGACGAAGGGCTGGTCGATCAGGTTTGCCGCGACCCCGATGTCCCGAACCATGAAGACGCAAACCAGAAAGAACGGCGACAGCATCAGTCGCGCATCGACGCTCTTTAACCGGAACGCGCCATAGGCGACGACACCGGTCGCCACAATGAACGCGGCGACAAGAAAAGGAATGTTGAACAGCGTCACCAGGAGCTTGCTCGGCGCAGCGCCGCCGAGCACCAGCAGCCATCCGATGCAGGGAACGACGAGGCAAAGAAACCGCAGCACTTTCGGCGGCGGCTTTCCGATCAGCGCGAACGTGACGCCGATGGCGAGGAGGCCGAGCACCGGCGCCAGTCCTCCGATGTAGGGCAGGACGTCCTGCAATCCCGGCTGGAATCCGGCGAACATGCCGATCGACAGGATGAAGCTGATCACCACCATGGCGGCGAGCCAGGAAAATAGCGGGTCCTTCGGCCGGTAGAAATAGGCGCAGAGGATGCCGAGCCCGAGCAGCACGTGCGCCGCGAGCGCCATCGTCTTGAGGCGGTCCTCGAGAAAGACGCGCAGCTTGAAATCCGGCGCCAGCGCGGCTTCCGTGCCGACATACATGCGTGACAGATAGGTCGGCAGCGCGAACTCGCCGACCTCGAAGGTCACAGCCACGTCGTTGCGGCCAGCCACCAGCATCGGCCGGGGCAGATGCAGCAACACCGCCGAGCCGATCACCGGACCTGCCCATAGCGTCCGCGCGTCACTGTTGAAGATCGGCTCGTCGTTGAGCGTGACTGATATCCGCCGGTTGAGCGTCGGGATGTACAGGAACAGCGCGTCGCCGGACACGGCACTGAGATCGAAATGCGTGCTGTAGCGCGCTTGGTCGATCTGCCGGCTCAGCCGCGGCAGGATCCTGTGCGGCAGGGTGACCTCCGCGGCACGATCCCCATCGGGCTGGTAGATGGCACGGTCGATCACTTGCGCATGCTCGGGGTCAGGCACCCGCACCAGAAAAATCCCGACCGCCATCACCAGCGTGACGGCCCCCACGACGGCCCAGCCGAGCCGGCTCAGCCAGATCACAGCCGGATCAGGCCGCGCCGCGAGGCTTCATAGACGGCCTCCGACCGATTGTTCGCCTGGAGCTTGCGGTAGATGTTCTTGATATGCACCGGCACGGTCTGCTTCGAAATATGCAAGCGTTCAGCAAGCTCGCCATAGGTGAATCCCTTGGCGATGCCCCACAGTATATCCATTTCGCGCGGCGTAAGCTGCTGGGAAGGTCCCTCTCCCTTCTCCGGCGCGGGGCCGTCGTTCCGGCCGCCGAGCCGGCGCACGATGGTGCGGGCAATGGTCGAGGAAATCGGCGACCGGCCGGCCAGAAGCTCGATGATCGCATCGATCACGTTGATCGGGTCGCTATCCTTCAGGAGATAGCCCGAGGCGCCGGCCTCGATGGCCTCGATGACACTGCGGTCGTCGGTCAGCGCCGAGATCACCATGGCTTCGGCGTGGGGCTGCTTCGCGCGCAAAAGGCGGATCGCCTGCACGCCATGTCCGTCCGGCAGCTTGAGATCAGTAATGAGCAGGTCGATCCTGGCCTCCTCGATGAAGCCCACGGCTTCCTCGAACGTCGCGCAGGCGCCGATCAGGCGCCCACCCGCCCAGCCGCCGATGATGCGCGCCAGCCGCTCGCGCACCGGCTGGTCGTCCTCGATCAGCAGGATGCCGCAAACGGCCGGGCTGGGACTGTGCTCGTGCGGCATTCTTCTTACGACTCTCCGACCGGCAGTATTCAGGCGCGGCCGCGGCCGAGCAAGGCTTCGATCTTCCCTGACCGAGCGCACGATGTCCCATCCCATGAACGTGGTATATGGGTGCCTGCCCTTCTCCGCACGACCGGCAGCCGTTCGGGTCAGCGGATTGACCGGGCCGTCATGGGTTCTTCCGACCCGGCGGGACGGAATTGCAAAGCTGGTGTCCCGATTTCCGCACCGGCATCGAGCCGCGGGCATAGGCTTCGCAGGATTTCACCCAGGATAACCAGAACGGGCCCTTCGGGATTTGACGTCGCCAGCAGGCCCGGCAATCGCGCGACGGATGCCGCGAAACGCCGCTCGCCCGGTCGCGTGGCATTGCACACGGCGAC
>CAZNTY010000046.1:0-2009 GCA_964576085.1 uncultured Undibacter sp.
CCAGCCCAGCTCCCGCTCGATCTTGGACGGATCAATGGCATAACGGCGATCATGGCCAGGGCGGTCCACGACGAAAGTGATGAGGTCGCGCCGCCGTCCTTTGGAGAACGGCTGCAGCTCATCAAGCAGATCACAGAGTGCTTCAACCAACGCGATATTACTGCGTTCGCTGCGGGCGCCGATATTGTAGGTTTCGCCGACCAAACCGTCCTGCAGAACGCAAAGCAGCGCGTGAACGTGGTCCTCGACGTGGAGCCAGTCGCGGATGTTCCGTCCGTCGCCATAGACCGGCAGTGCCTGGCCCGAGAGGCCCCGGATAATCATGTGCGGAATCAGCTTCTCCGGAAACTGGAACGGACCGTAATTGTTGGAGCAATTCGTGACGATGGCGGGCAGGCCATAGGTTTCGCGCCAGGCGCGCACCAGGTGATCGGAGCCGGCTTTGGTCGCGGCATAGGGTGAGTTCGGCGCATAAGGCGAGGTTTCGACAAACATGCCGTCCGCTCCGAGGGTGCCATAAACCTCGTCGGTGGAGACATGTAGGAAGCGGAACGCTTCGCGCGCCGGCCGGTCGAGCTTCCGCCAGTAGTTTAATGTCTCGTGCAGAAGCGTGAACGTGCCGACGAGGTTCGTCTGAACGAACGCGCCGGGGCCATCGATGGAACGGTCGACGTGGGATTCCGCCGCGAGATTGAAAATCGCGACAGGCTTGTATTGCGTGAGAATACGTCGGATCGCCGGTCCGTCACAAATGTCGACCGCTTCGAGCAGATAGGCGTTAGTACTGCGCGACTGCGGGATCGAATCGAGATTGGCGGCGTAGGTCAGCTTGTCGACATTCACCACAAAGGCATCGGTATGATCCAGCAGATGGCGCACAAGCGCCGAGCCAATGAATCCCGCCCCGCCGGTCACCAAAACCGTGCCTTTCAGCCTTCCATCCTTCCCCCGCACTCTTGCTACTCCGCCGCGATGTTGCGCGTCCGCGAGAACCCTGCGTGGACCGACAACAGATATTGGCCGTAGCTGCTGGCGGCCGAACGCTGCGCCAGTTCGAAGAACGCCGCCGGCGTGATATAGCCAAGACGAAGCGCGATCTCCTCCGGACAAGAAATCCGCAGCCCCTGACGCTGCTCGATGATCTGCACGAACGTGCTCGCCTCCGACAGCGAGCTGTGAGTTCCGGTATCGAGCCACGCGAACCCGCGGCCGAGCACTTCGACCGATAGCCGGCCGCGCGCGAGATAGGCGCGATTCACATCGGTGATCTCAAGCTCGCCGCGCTGCGAGGGTGAAATCGTGGCCGCGATATCCAGCACGTCATTGTCGTAGAAATAGAGGCCGGTGACGGCAAATTGCGATTTCGGCCGCACCGGCTTTTCCTCAATCGAAATCGCACGACCGTCGTCATCGATCTCGATCACGCCGTAACGTTCCGGGTCGTTTACCGCATAGGCGATGATCGTAGCGCCTGCTTTCGGCTTTGCGGCGCGGGTCAGAAGATTCTGGAGATCGTGGCCGTAAAATATGTTGTCGCCGAGGATCAGAGCGACGGAATCGTTACCGACGAATTGGCGACCGATCAAAAACGCCTCGGCAAGGCCGCGCGGCTGCGCCTGCTCGGCATAGGAAAAATTCATTCCGAACTGAGAACCGTCACGCAATAAACGCTGGAATAGCGGGAGGTCCTGCGGCGTCGATATGACCAGTACATCGCGGACGCCGGCCAGCATGAGCGTCGAAAGCGGGTAGTAGATCATCGGTTTGTCGAAAACCGGCAGCAACTGCTTCGACACCACGGCCGTTGCGGGATAGAGCCGCGTGCCGGAACCGCCGGCCAAAATGATACCTTTCATCGAGGTCCCCGTCGCGTGCAGCCGCGATTTTGCTGCGCTCCTTATAGACCAATCGTCGGACTATGATAATCCAGGGTCATTCTGCCCTGCGGTTAACCATGAAAGTCATTGAAACCGATATTCCCGGGGTTCTGATTTTGAAGCCCAAGCGCT
>CAZNTY010000047.1:0-1868 GCA_964576085.1 uncultured Undibacter sp.
TAGTCGCGCAGCAGGTCGGCATAGACCGACGGATGGCGTGGCAGGAACGGCGCGCCGAAACAGGTCGAGAATTCGGGCTGCACGCCGACCAGGCCCTTCTCGGTGCCGGCGACCTTCGCCGTATAGCCGGACAGGAAGTGATACATCGCCTGATCGGCGGTCAGCTTTGCGATCGGCGGCATCACGCCGTAGGCATCGGCGGTGAGGAAAATGATGTTCTTCGGGTGCCCGGCGCGGCCGGTGCGGGACGCGTTCGGGATGAAGTCGAGCGGATAGGCCGAGCGGGTGTTCTCGGTTTTCGAGCCGTCGTTGTAATCGGGCACGCGCGTTGCCGGATCGAATACGACATTCTCCAGCACCGCGCCAAAGCGATTGGTAGCGTCCCAGATCATCGGCTCGTTTTCCTGGGACAGCTTGATGCACTTGGCGTAGCAGCCACCTTCGAAATTGAAGATGCCATCCGGGCCCCAGCCGTGCTCGTCGTCGCCGATCAGGATGCGGCCCGGATCGGCCGACAGCGTCGTCTTGCCAGTGCCCGACAGGCCAAAGAACAGCGCGCTTTTGCCGTCATGGCTGACATTGGCGGAGCAGTGCATGGGTACCACGTTCTGCGCCGGCAGATAGAAATTGAGCGTGGTGAAGACCGACTTCTTCATCTCGCCGGCATAAGAACTGCCGCAGATCAGCACAATCTTGCGGGTGAAATCGATGGCGACCATCGTGTCGGAGCCGTCGCGGCCGCCGTGACGTTTCGCATCGGGCCTGAACGACGGCAGGTCGACGACAGTGAGCTCAGGAACGAAGCTCGCAAGCTCGGTAAGCTCCGGCCGGATCAGAAGCTGCCGAATGAACAGCGAGTGCCAGGCCAGCTCGGTGAAGACACGCACCTTGATCCGGTACGTCGGATCGGCGCCGCCATAGAGATCCTGCGCGTAAAGTTTTTTGCCTTCGGCGTGCGCGATGAAATCGGCGAGCAGTGCGTCGAAGTTTTCCTTCGACATCTTGCGATTGCCGTCCCACCACACGCTGTCACGGGTGAGATCGTCCACGACGGTATGCTTGTCTTTCGGGCTGCGGCCGGTGTGATGGCCGGTCTCCGCGCAAAGCGCGCCGCCTTCGACCACTGCGGCTTCGCCGGCCTTGATCGCATGCTCGTAAAGGGCTGGCGCTGTCAGGTTCCAGCGCACTTCAGCGAGATTCCTGAAGCCGAATTTGTCGGCCCCGTGCGCGCCGTTCCGCACACCCGTTTCCTGCACGCGATCCTCCCGAGCTTGGCGGAGATGAACGGAAGCCTTGGGCTGCCGCGCCCCTCTCCGCTTACAAGACCTTCGTATGGCCCCGCGTTCCGAGGCGCGTGACCATAGTCACGAACCCTCCCCCTGCCAAGGGCAAAGGCCCATTCACGCTGCGCTGCATCAACGCGGCTAATGCGCCGGCGCACGCGCCTGTTCGGCGAGCTGTTTCAGAATGGCGCGCAAGGGGCCAGGGCCGCTGACACGCTGCGGAAATTGCAGGCGCAAACCCGTGCGCTCGAGTCGCAGATCGAGCCCGTCGGGATCGCAACCGGTGCAGCGCCACTCGCCGTCCGGAGCGCCGAGCAGCTTGGTGGCATAAAGCCGCAGCGCGTCCTTGTGATCCTCGTTCATGTGCGCGACCGCGCCTGCTTCGGCCTCGAGCAAAGCTTCCGCATCGGTGAGGTCGGTCAGCACGTCGCGCGGCTTGAGGTCGACAATGCGGCCGAAGCCCGCAACGAGATGGATTCCGCTCAACTCCATCCGGTAAAAACTAAAATCCCTGAAATCGGCGAACATCGCCGCCTCGGGATGGCGCGCGAGGTAACGTGCCCGCGCCGCCGCCGCGTCGGTCCG
>CAZNTY010000048.1:0-6001 GCA_964576085.1 uncultured Undibacter sp.
CGGCAGCTGATGGAGAAGCCGAAGCACCTGACCTGGGAGGAGGCGGCCTGCTACACGCTGACGCTCGCCACCGCCTACCGCATGCTGTTCGGCCACCCGCCGCACACGCTCAAGCCCGGCGACAACGTGCTGGTGTGGGGCGCCTCCGGCGGGCTCGGCGTGTTCGGCGTGCAGCTCGTCGCCGCCTCGGGCGCCAACGCGATCGCCGTGGTGTCCGACGAATCGAAGATGGAATACGTCTTCAACCTCGGCGCCAAGGGCGCGATCAACCGCAAGGAGTTCAAGTGCTGGGGCCAGCTCCCGCAGGTGAACTCGGCGGAGTTCAACGACTGGGCGAAAGAGGCGCGCCGCTTCGGCAAGGCGATCTGGGACATCACCGGCAAGCGCGACGTCGACATCGTGTTCGAGCATCCCGGCGAGCAGACCTTCCCGGTGTCGACGATGGTGGTCAAGCGTGGCGGCATGGTGGTGTTCTGCGCCGGCACCACCGGCTTCAACCTGACGTTCGACGCGCGCTATGTCTGGATGCGGCAGAAGCGCATCCAGGGCTCGCACTTCGCGCACTTGAAGCAGGCCAGCGCGGCCAACCGCTTCGTGCTGGAGCGCCGCATCGACCCGTGCCTGAGCACGACCTTCGGCTGGGCCGAGATCCCCAAGGCGCACACCATGATGTGGAAGAACCAGCACCCGCCCGGCAACATGGCGGTCCTGGTCAATGCGCCGACGACCGGTCTGCGGACTTACGACGACGTTCTGGAGGCGTGCGGCGCCTAGCGTCGTGCAGGTTGGCGATCACCGAGTTGAGCTCGCCGCCGAAGATGAAGATCGACGCGCAGATATAGAGAAACACCAGCGCGATCATCGCCGACGCCAGTCCCGCATACATCGTCACGTAGCCATAGGCGAACGCTGCGAGATAGCGCCCGAACAATTCGCCGCTGATGAGCCAGAGCACCAGTGTCGCCAGGACACCCGGCGCGACCTCGCGGAGGCCGCGCCGTCCCGCAGGCAGCCACAGATGCACGATCAGCAGCGCGATGATGATGACGAGCGCCGCGACCGAAAAACGGGCGATCGTGACAAGGTCGCGAAACGGCGTCAGGCCGGGGAGGTATTCGGTCAGCGTGGCCCAGATCAGCGGCGCCAGCACCACCAGGAACGCAAACGCGAGGATACTTACGGCGCCTACGATCACGTAGAGAATCGATTCGAGCCGCAGCAGCCACCAGGCGCGTTGCTCGTTCATATTATAGGCGCGGTTGAGGCCGATACGCAGGCTCTCGACCCCGCTCGAGGCGAAATAGAGCGCGAAGAGGGCGCCGAACGTCAGCGCGCCGCCGCGCAGGCCGGTAAGAACGCCGGCAATATCCTGCGATAGCGGCGCCGCGACCTGCTGCGGCCAGGCTTCCAGCAGAATCTTTGCCGCCTCGTCGGCCAATTCCTTTGAGCCGAAGAAGAAGCCGGCGAGCGCCGTCACCACAATCAGGAACGGAAACAGCGCCATCAGCGTGGACAACGCGATGTAGCTTGCGATGCCCCAGCCGTCGTCGGTCAGAAATGCTTGAACGGCATCGAACGTGATACGAAACGATAGTCGAAGGATCGGCAAGATTGCGCCCCGAAGTGCCCGCAGATGAGTTGGCGATCAGACAACGCTTTGCAAGGGTGGGGCGTTCTGTCGCGACCGCCTGATTTGCGTGAGGGCTCGGTAACGGCCGTCAGGCCGCCTGCACGTTGGTCAGGAACTGGCGTACTTCGTGTTCGAGACTTTCCGCCTCGAGCGCCACGCTGTCGGCCAGGGCCTTGACGTCGGCCGCGGTGCCGCGTGCTTCGGCGGTGACGCCGGCAACACGGCTCATCGCCGCGGCGCCGGTCTGCGCCTCGCCGGACGCGCGGGTGACGCCTTCGGTGATCGAAGACACTGCCGCGCTCTGCTGATCGACCGTGCCGGCGACCATTGCCGCAATCGTCGCCATGTCGGCGATGATGTCGTTGACCTGTTCCAGCGCCTGCGTGGCATCGGCAGTGGCCGATTGGATGGCGCCGACCTGGCCGGCAATCTCCTCGGTCGCCCTGGCGGTCTGCCCGGCGAGCGACTTTACTTCCGAGGCGACCACGGCGAAGCCGCGGCCGGACTCGCCGGCGCGTGCCGCCTCGATGGTTGCATTGAGCGCGAGCAGGTTGGTCTGGCCGGCGATGGCCTGAATGAGACCGACGACTTCGCCGATGCGGGTTGCCGCCTTGCCGAGCTCGGCCATGGTGCCGGCGGTGCGTTGCGCTTCGGTGACCGCACGCTGCGCAACGTCGGTGGATTTTGCGGCCTGCGACGCGATTTCGCCGATCGAGGCGGCAAGCTCCTCGACCGAGCTCGCCGCGGTGGTGACGTTCTCAGAGGCGGCATTGGCGCGCTGCTCGGCATTATGAGCCTCGGCCGAAACCGTGTCGGCGACCTTGTTGAGATCGGCCGAGCTCATTTCGAGCCGCATCGAGGCGCCGCGCAGCTTGTCGAGCGCCGCCTCGACCGAACGTTTGAACTGCTCGATCGTCATCGCGATGGCGTTGCTGCGCTCCTGCTGGGCCTGGCTCGCCTCGGCCTGCTTCGTCGACACTCTTTCGCGCTCGATCATGCTGTTGCGGAACACGATCACGGTCCGCGCCATGTCGCCGATCTCGTCGCGCGCATGCGTCGCCGGAATCCGCACCGCCATGTCTCCGGCCGCAAGACGCTTCATCACTCCGGCGAGGCCGTTGAGCGGCCCGGTGATGCTGCGCCCGATCATCCAGCTGAATCCCAGTCCGATCGCGACCATCGCGATGCCGACCGCGATGATGCCGAAGCGCGTGCGTGCCTGAGAGTCCTCGAGAAAGTTCGCCGCGCGCGCGGCCGTGCTGTTCGCGACGGCGATAATGTCGTCGGCGCCCGGCAGCATGTTCTGGCTATCGATGTCGATCAGCGCGCGCAGCGGATAGGCGTTCGACGTATGCTCGATCCAGCGGCCGAAAGTGTCGGCGTAGAGCCTGACCTGCTGTTCGAGCCGGTCCTTCATCGCCGGCGTGCCGTCGATATTGTCGAAAGTCGCTGTGAATTTCTGGTAGTCGCGGAAGAACTGCTCGCGGGACAGCTCCGACATTGACAGGCGGTACTCGGCTTCAAAGTGTCGCATCGACAGCAGCAGGACCATCAGCTGGTGGGCGTCGGTGGCGTCCATCCAGGTCAGATCGTCGTTGATGATCTGCTCGACCGAATTGCCGGCCTTGCGCAGTTTTTCCGTGAGCCCTCCGCCGTCGCCGAATCCGAGCACCTTCTGCTCGGCGACGAGCTTGTCGAAATTGATCTTCAGACCCGCGAGCTGCTTGCGGAGCGACGCGATCGCATCCTCGCGCACCGCGGCGCCCGAGCCCGTAATCTGATCGAGACTCTTGAGCGCAGTGGCCTGCGCCTGGTCGAAATCGTCGATCATGCGCGCCTTCGGCTCGGCGACGAAATCCTTGACGCTGATGCGCATGCTGCCGATGGCGATCTTGAATTCGCGGCTGGCGTCGGCCAGCGTCGCGGCGCGTTCGGCGGTGTCGAATGCCGTCGCCACTTCGCCTTCACCCGAAATGTAGGTCAGGCCGTTGGCGACGAAGCCGACGACCGGAATGAGGGCGAGCACGATGATGCGGGCGCGGACGGATAGCGAGCCGATGGCGCGGCGCGTTAGTTGAGGCAGCTGATTAAAGTGCATTCAGGCGCCCGGAGCCCGCAGGAGGAAGACCGCGCAATAGGTGGATGGAACCGCGAAATGGTTAATTTTGTAGCAATTTCGATCGGACGGCCTTGGAAACCTTGGACAAACGGGCCGATCGTGGTGAATGGATGTGGGCTTTTCCTTTCCTTTTGTGCAGTGCATTCATAGTGTGATTCTGTCTTGAAGAAGCGAGCTCCCATGCCGCCTGCCTCCCGTTCCATGGTCGGACACGATTTAATCGACCAATCCCAGGCGGCTGTTCAGGCAATCGACGCTTTGCTGCAGGACGCGATCGGCAAGCTGCGCGGTCGCGTGATGGTTGAAGGTCACGCGGTCAACCGCCTGCTCGACCGCGAGCAGCGGGCGGCGCACGGCCTGGCCTGGCTGGCCACTTACGTCGAGGCGATCCGGCAGCTTGCCGCCTATGCCGAGCGCATGGTCGCGGCCGGCCAGTTCGGCGAAATCGAGGAGCACATTACGCGCATCGGCCTCGGTGAATATCTCGCGCAGATCGCCGGCGGCATCCCGATGAGCCAGAACGAGATCGTGCGGCCGGCCGATTTCGGGCTTGCCGCGGCGCAGGTCGCGGCGCGGCTCGGTGGCCCCGTGGAGGCGCTGATTTCCAGCGGCAACACGGCCGAGCGCCGCGCTCGTCTGCTCGAGCTGATGCGCGGTGCGCAGCATCCGACGGTCGGCGCCTGCGGCCTCGACGAGACGCTGGACACGATCCGCGAAGAAATGCGGAAGTTCGCCGACAGCGAGGTGGTACCGCGCGCACAGGAATGGCACCGCACCAACAGCTACATTCCGCTCGGCGTGATCGCGCAGATGGCCGAGCTGGGCGTGTTCGGGCTCACCATTCCCGAAGATTACGGCGGGATGGGACTCGGCAAGGAGTCGATGTGCGTCGTTTCGGAAGAGCTGTCGCGCGGCTATATCGGCGTCGGTTCGCTCGGCACGCGCTCGGAGATTGCAGCCGAGCTGATCCTCAATGCCGGCACCGCGGACCAGAAGAACAAATGGCTGCCGAAGATCGCGTCCGGCGAGGTCCTGCCGACAGCCGTCTTTACCGAGCCGAATACCGGCTCTGATCTCGCCTCGCTCAAGACGCGGGCGGTGCGCGATGCCGGAGCCTACAAGGTGTTCGGCAACAAGACCTGGATCACCCATCCGGTGCGCGCCGACCTGATGACGCTCCTGGTGCGCACCAATCCGAAGGAGCCGGGCCATCGCGGACTGTCGATGCTGCTCGCCGAAAAACCCCGCGGCACCGACGACAATCCGTTTCCGGCGCCGGGCATGAGCGGCACCGAGATCGAGGTGCTCGGCTATCGCGGCATGAAGGAATACGAGATCGCTTTCGACGGCTTCGCGGTGAAGACGGAGAACCTGCTCGGCGGGGTTGAAGGCCTCGGCTTCAAACAGTTGATGCAGACGTTCGAGTCGGCGCGCATCCAGACCGCGGCGCGCGCGATCGGCGTCGCCCAGGCGGCGATGGAGCAGGCGCTGGCTTATGGCCAGAGCCGCGTCCAGTTCGGCCAGCCGATCGTGGCGTTCCCCCGGGTCGGCGACAAGATCGCGATGATGGCGGCCGAGATCATGATCGCGCGCCAGCTCACCTATTACGCGGCGCGCGAGAAGGATTCCGGCCGTCGCTGCGATCTCGAGGCCGGCATGGCCAAACTGCTTGCCGCGCGCGTGGCGTGGGCGGCCGCCGACAACGCCGTGCAGATTCACGGCGGCAACGGCTTTGCGCTCGAATTTCCGGTGTCGCGCATCCTGTGCGATGCCCGTATCCTCAACATCTTTGAAGGTGCTGCCGAAATCCAGGCGCAGGTGATCGCTCGCCGCCTGCTCGACGGCAGCAACTGAGGCGAACCGTTCATGGTCGTGTGGCGTTGATTGAAGTTCAGGAGGTGACGTCCGATGTCTGCTGCAAAGCGCGTGTCGATCCGCAACAAGGAATGGGTGGTGGTCTGCGACGGCGCCAAGGCGCTGGTGCTGGAGAATGTCGGCGACGCGACCATGCCCGATCTCAAGACCCGCGAGGTCTACGAGCAGAAGGACCCGCCGACCCACGAGCTCGGCACCGATGTGCCCGGCCGCGCCGCCGGCGTCGACGGCAGGAACCGCAGCGCCGTCGGGCAGACCGACTGGCATGCCCAGAACGAGCAGACGTTCCTGGAGCAGCTTGCGAAGCGACTCGACGCCGGCGTGAGCGCGGGCCACGTCAAGTCGATCGTGATGGTCGCGCCGCCGCGCGCGCTTGG
>CAZNTY010000049.1:0-1875 GCA_964576085.1 uncultured Undibacter sp.
GCGGTGGCGCGCGGCATCGACATGTTCGACTGCGTGATGCCGACCCGCAACGGCCGGCACGGCATGGCCTTCACCCGTTTCGGCCCGCTCAACCTCGCCAATGCGCGGCACGCGCTCGACGGCGCGCCGCTCGACCCGCAAAGCCCCTATCCGCCGGCGCGCACCTACTCGCGGGCCTACCTGCATCACCTGGTGAAGGCCAACGAGATGCTGGGCAAGATCCTGCTGTCGGGCATCAACCTGGCCTATTACCAGGAGTTGATGCGCGGCATCCGCGACGCGATTGAAGCGGGGCGGTTCGAGGCATTTCGGTGGAAGACGAGAGAAGGGTGGGCGCGGTGCGACTCGTGACCTCACCGCGTCATGCCCGGCCTTGTGCCGGGCATCCACGCCTTCCTCGCGGCGGAGAAAGAAAGGCGTGGATGGTCGGGACAGGCCCGGCCATGACGGCAAGCAAAGTCGGTGCGATATGCAGAACTTGATCGACAAAATAAAGTCCCGGCGCAAACCCAACTTCAAGCTGCCGCCGCTGACCTGCGACGCGCATTGCCACGTGTTCGGGCCGGCCGACCGCTTTCCCTACGCGCCGGACCGCCGCTACACGCCGGAGGATGCGCCCAAGGAAGCCTTGCGCGCGCTGCACGACCACCTCGGCATCGGGCGCGCCGTGATCGTGCAGGCGACCTGCCACGGCACCGACAATGCCGCGATGCTCGACGCCATCGCCTCCGACCCGGCGCGCTATCGCGGCATCGCGCTGGTCGACGACAGCTTCCGCGACGCCGACTACCAGCGGCTGCACGACGGCGGCGTGCGCGGCGTGCGGTTCGTGTTCGTCAAGCACCTCGGCGGCGGGCCCGACATGGGCGTGTTTCAGCGCGTGATCGACCGCATCAAGGATCGCGGCTGGCACGTGGTGCTTTATTTCAACGCGCCCGACATCGCGCCGATGGCGGAGATGATGCGCAAGCTGCCGCTGCCCTTCGTGATCGACCACATGGGCCGCGCGATGGGCAAGGACGGCCCGGACCAGCCCGCGGTCAAGGCGCTGATCGAGCTGGCCAAGCGCGACAACTGCTGGATCAAGGTGACGGGCTCGGAGCGCATTTCGATGCCGCCTTATGACCAGGCGATCCCAATCGCGCGCCGGCTGGTCGAGGCGGCGCCCGACCGCGTGCTGTGGGGCACCGATTTCCCGCACCCGAACGCGACGCACGAGGCCGACGAGGCCGAGCTGGTCGACCTGATCCCGCGCTTTGCGCTCGATGCGGCTACGCAGCGCAAGCTCCTGGTCGACAACCCGGCACGGCTCTACGGGTTTTGATGACTTTCGCCTGTCATGGCCGGGCTTGTCCCGGCCATCTCGTTTGGGACAACGGAGACTACGGCCCGTCGTAGAGCCAGGCGATGCCGTCCATCGACTCCTTCTGCGTGCGCGACGACAGCATCTGGTTGCGCAGCTCCGCGGCCGGTCCGCGGGCATGATAGAAGTCGCCGTAGACCCGCGCCATGATCTGCACCCGCGCGGTGCGCAGATAGCGCGCATTCTGATAGGCCACGAACGCGGCCGGGATGTCGTCGGGCCGGGCGGCGAGCGTCTCGGACAGGATCACCGCGTCCTCGGTCGCCATGCAGGCGCCCTGGGCGAGGTATTGCAGCATGGGGTGCGCGGCGTCGCCGAGCAGCGTGACGCGGTTGCGGCTCCAGGTCTTCACCGGCTCGCGGTCGCACAGCACCCACATGCGCCAGGTCTCGATGCGTTCGAGCATGCGCAGCACCTCGGGGCGCTGGCCCTTGAAGCGCGCCCACAGCTCGTCGGCATCGGCTTCCGCGTTCCAGCCTTCGACGTAGCGGTCGGAGTGGAAGACGGCGACC
>CAZNTY010000050.1:0-2455 GCA_964576085.1 uncultured Undibacter sp.
GTCGTATTCGAGCAGGTCGGTCTCGTAAGCCAGGATCTGCTGCATGCGCAGCGACCATTGCTGGTCCCACGGCCGCGGCAGGCCGAGCGCCTCGTTCCAGGCCGGCAACTGCACGGCGCGGGCCCGCGCCTTCTTCGACAGCGTGACCGCCAGCATCTCGATCAGGATGCGCGCGACGTTGTTCTCGGCCTGCTGCTCGGTCAGCCCGAGCGAGTTGACCTGCACGCCGTAGCGGAACAGCCGGTGCTTGCGTTCGGTGATGCCGTAGCGCTCGCGCGTGATCTCGTCCCACAGTTCGGTGAAGGCGCGCATCTTGCAGACTTCGGTGATGAAGCGAAGTCCGGCATTGACGAAGAACGAGATGCGCCCGACCACCTCGGAGAATTTATCCGCGCTCACCTCGCCGGACGCCTTCACGGTGTCGAGCACCGCGATCGCGGTGGCGAGCGCGAAGGCGAGCTCCTGCACCGGCGTCGCGCCGGCCTCCTGCAGGTGATAGGAGCAGATGTTCATCGGATTCCACTTCGGCAGTTCGCCGGTGGTGAAGATCGCGATGTCCTTGATGAGCCGCAGCGAGGGCGCCGGCGGGAACACATAGGTGCCGCGCGACAGATACTCCTTGATGATGTCGTTCTGGATGGTGCCGGTGAGCGCCGCGCGCGGCGCGCCCTGCTCGTCGGCGACCGCGATGTAGAGCGCCATCAGCCATGCCGCGGTGGCGTTGATGGTCATCGAGGTGTTCATGGTGGCGAGCGGGATGCCGTCGAACAGCGCTCGCATGTCGCCGAGGTGCGAGACCGGCACGCCGACCTTGCCAACCTCGCCCCTGGCTAGCGGATCGTCGCTGTCGTAGCCGGTCTGGGTTGGCAGATCGAAGGCGACCGAGAGGCCGGTCTGGCCCTTGGCGAGGTTCTTGCGATAGAGCGCGTTCGATTCCGCCGCGGTCGAATGGCCCGCGTAGGTGCGGAAAATCCACGGCTTGTCGCGTCTGGGCCGGTCAGCCATCTATTGTCCCGTGCGTCCTGCGCAGGATGAACCGCTTTATGTTGCAACGCAACATTGCCGCTGCTTGATCCTACCCATTCTGGGTATTATCATACCCAGAATGGGTAGGAAGTACCACGGCGGAGTCAGCCTGGCGCATGCGCTGTTTTCTCGGGTGCAGCTGCGCGTTCTGAGCATCCTGTTCGGCCATCCCGGTCAAGAATTTTCCGCGTCGGAAGTGATCCGCCGGGCCAGCTCCGGCTCTGGCGCGGTCCAGCGCGAGCTGGAACGGCTGAGCGTCGCCGGCATCGTGATGGCCGGCCGCAGCGGTAATCGGAAGCTCTATCGTGCCAACGCTCAGTCTCCTATTTTCAACGAGCTTCACCAGATCGTCCTGAAGACCGAGGGGTTGGTCGAGCCGATCCGCCACGCCCTGCGGGCTTTTCAGGACAGGATCGCCGTCGCGTTCGTCTATGGTTCGATTGCGAAGCAGACGGATACCGCGACCAGCGATATCGATCTGATGATTATCGGGACCGATTTGAGTTATGGCGCGCTCTATAGCGCGCTGCAAAAAGTCGAGAAAAGTCTTGGCCGGTCGATCAACCCAAACGTGATGGCGCCAGGAGAATGGAAGAAGAGGCTGGAGGAAAAACGGTCGTTTGCGGACAGGATCGCTCAGCAGCCAAAGCTGTTCGTCTTTGGAGACGAAGATGAGCTTCAGAGAGTTGGATAATCTGGTCTCAGCCGGGCTGCTGAAACTTGAGCCTCCCGATCAGAGAGCGTTCGACGGACTGTTTCGTTCCGGCGTTGCGCGATTGCTGATTGCAAAATTGGCGGTTTGTCGGCCGACAGTCGATTTTCTCTCGCTTATGACGCGGCTCATTGCTTCGCGCTGGCGGCTATGCGTTGGCATGGCTATCGGCCGGACAATAAACGTTTCATCGTATTTCAAGCGCTCCAACATACGCTCGGCGTCGGGCCGCAAGTCTGGCGCGTACTTGATAAATGCCATGCCAAACGGAATCTGGCCGATTATGAAGGATCGTTCGACGTGGACGAGCAACTGCTCAAGGAGCTTGCCGCTGCGACCGAGACGATCGCGGCACGTGTCGGGCGCCTTGGTCCACTGTCTTAGATGACCACACCTCCTTCCAGAATCGCCATCCTCGGCGCCGGCGCGCTCGGCTGCTATTTCGGCGCGCGGCTGGCGCAGGCCGGTGTGTCCGTGACGCTGATCGGCCGCCCGGCGCAGGTCGAGGCGATCGGCCGCGATGGATTGATCCTGGAGAGCGAGCGTCGCACGCAGGTCCTGCGACCGGAAATCACCACCGAAGCCGGCGTGGTGAGAGACGCGGAGTTGGTGCTGGTCTGCGTCAAGAGCGCGGACACCGCCGCGGCCGCCGCTGCGGTCGCGCCGCTTCTCGCCGCCGATGCCGCGCTCGTCAGCCTCCAGAACGGCATGGGCAAT
>CAZNTY010000051.1:0-9680 GCA_964576085.1 uncultured Undibacter sp.
GCGTCGGCCGGCGGCAGCATCCGGGCGATGCGCGTGGTGCCGCCCCCGCCGGGAAACAGCCCGACCTTGATCTCCGGCAGGCCGAGCCGCGTCTTCGGATTGTCGGAGGCGATGCGGTGGTGGCAGGCGAGCGCCAGCTCAAAGCAACCGCCGAGCGCGGTGCCGTTGATGGCCGCGACGAACGGCTTGCCGCAGGTCTCGAGATGACGATAGAGCTGCGACAGCTTGCGGCTTTCCTCGAACAGCAACGTGGCGGCGGCGAGATCGCCTTGGTCTTTCGCCATCCGGTGGAACATGCCGATCAGCCGTTCGAGCAGCGTCAGATCGGCGCCGGCGCCGAAGGTATCCTTGCCGGAGGTGACGACCGCACCCTTGATCGCGGCGTCATTGCAGACTTTGTCGAGCAGCGCCTTGAACTCCTCCATCACCGCGACGGTGATGACATTCATCGAGCGGTCCGGCATGTTCCAGGTAATCAGCGCGATGCCGTCACCATCGACGTCGAATTTGAAGTTGGCCATGAGGTCCTCGCTATGCGCGCCTTCGAGCCATCAAACGCGCTCGATGATGGTCGCCGTGCCCATGCCGGCACCTATGCAGAGCGTCACCAGCGCAGTACCCTTGCCGGTGCGCTCGAGTTCGTCGAGCACGGTGCCGAGAATCATCGCGCCGGTGGCACCGAGCGGGTGGCCCATCGCGATGGCGCCACCGTTGACGTTGATCTTGTCGTGCGGGATGCCGAGCGCCTGCATGTAGCGCAGCACCACCGAGGCGAAAGCCTCGTTGAGCTCGTAGATGTCGATGTCGTCCTTCGACATGCCGGCCTTCTTCAGCACCTTCTCGGTGACCGGGATCGGGCCGGTCAGCATGATCGAGGGCTCGGAGCCGATATTGGCGAAGGCCTTGATGCGGGCGCGCGGCTTGAGGCCGGCGCGTTGGCCGGCCTCGGCGCTGCCGATCAGCACCGCGGCGGCGCCGTCGACGATGCCGGATGAATTGCCCGGCGTATGGACGTGGTTGACCGTCTCGACTTCCGGGTAGCGCTGCACCGCGACCGCGTCGAAGCCGGCCATCTCGCCCATCTGCGCGAAGGACGGGTTGAGCGCGGCGAGCGACTGCATCGTGGTCGAAGGCCGCATGTGCTCGTCCTTGTCGAGCAGCGTGATGCCGTTCACATCTTTCACTGCGACTACCGAATTCTTGAAGCGGCCTTCGTCCCAGGCCTTGGCCGCGCGCTTCTGGCTCTCGACCGCATAGGCGTCGACATCGGCGCGCGAGAAACCGTATTTGGTTGCGATCAGGTCGGCGGAGATGCCCTGCGGGACGAAATACGATTTGAGCGCGATCGAGGGATCCATCGGCCAGGCGCCGCCAGAGGCACCAATGCCGATGCGGCTCATCGACTCGACGCCGCCGCCGACCGTCATCTGATGCTGGCCTGACATGACCTCGGCCGCGGCGAAGTTCACCGCGTCGAGCCCGGACGCGCAGAAGCGGTTGATCTGGATGCCCGGCACCTCGTCGCCGTAGCCGGCCATGATCGCGGCGACGCGGGCGATGTCGCCGCCTGCCTCGCCGACCGGATCGACGCAGCCGAGCACGACGTCATCGACCTGCTTGGGATCGAGCTTGTTGCGCTCGCGGATCGCGGCGAGCGCCTGCGCCGCCAGATTGAGTGCGGTGACCTCGTGCAACGCGCCGTCGGCCTTGCCGCGGCCGCGCGGAGTGCGAACGGCGTCGTAGATGAATGCGTCGGGCATTTCGAATCCCTCTGTCTGTCGTCCCCGCGAAGGCGGGGACCCATACGCCGTGCCCTATCGAGAAGCGGCGGAGTATGGGTCCCGGGTCTCGCTTCGCTCGCCCGGGACGACGATAACTATAAACTGCGCGAAATCAGCAGCTTCATGATCTCGTTGGTGCCTGCATAGATACGCATGACGCGGGCGTCCCGGTAGATGCGCGAAATCGGATATTCGTCCATGTAGCCATAGCCGCCGAACAATTGCAGGCAGCGGTCGACCACCTTGCACAGCACGTCGGTGGTCCACTGCTTGGCCATCGAGGCGGTGACAGCGTCAAGCCCGCCCTCGATATGCCGCTCGAGGCAATGATCGACGAACACCTTGGCGACCGTCGCTTCGCTCTTGCAATCGGCGAGCTCGAACTGCGTGTTCTGGAACTCGATGATCCTCTTGCCGAAAGCCTGCCGCTGCTTGACATAGTCTATGGTGAGCGCGAGCGCCCGTTCCATCATCGCCGCGGCGTGGATCGCCACCAGCAGCCGCTCCTGCGGCAGCTCCTTCATCAGCTGGTAGAAGCCCTGCCCTTCCTCGGTGCCGAGCAGCGCCTCGGCGGGCAACTGCACGTCCTCGAAGAACAGCTCCGAGGTGTCGGCGGAATCCTGGCCGAGCTTCTTGAGCTTGCGACCGCGACGGAAGCCCGGAATTAGCCCATTGGCGTCGTCGGTCTCGACCACCATCAGCGACACGCCCTTGGCGCCCGCCTTCGGGTCGGTCTTGGCGACCACGATGATGAGATTGGCGTGCTGGCCGTTGGTGATGAAAGTCTTGGAGCCGTTGAGCACGTAGCCGTTGCCGGATTTCTTCGCGGTGGTGCGCACGCCCTGCAGGTCGGAGCCGGTGCCGGGCTCGGTCATGGCGATGGCGCCGACCATCTCACCGGTGGCGAGCTTGGGCAGCCAGCGCTTCTTCTGCTCCTCGGTGCCGTAATGCAGGATGTAGGGCGCGACGATGCCGGAATGCAGCGGGGCGCCGAAGGTATCGAAGCCGGCGAGCGACAGCTCGCGGTTGATCACCGCATCATGCGCATAAGTGCCGCCGGCGCCGCCGTATTCTTCCGGCATCGACGGGCACAGCAGCCCCGCCGCGCCGGCCTTGGTCCAAACCTCGCGCGGGTAAAAGTGATCTTCGTGCCACTTGTCGAGGTGCGGCACGTACTCCTCGGCGATGAAGCGCCGCGCCTGCTCTTCGAGCAGGGCAAGGTCCTCGGTCATCCATCCGGGACGGGGAAGATTGAGGACGTCCATCAAACCCTCGGTGGGTCAGCGAATCGTGCCGCCCACCATAGAGCCGG
Organism: uncultured Undibacter sp.; assembly: GCA_964576085.1. Classification (GTDB taxonomy): domain Bacteria; phylum Pseudomonadota; class Alphaproteobacteria; order Rhizobiales; family Xanthobacteraceae; genus Pseudolabrys. The sequence goes on from CAZNTY010000051.1 coordinate 3,094, forward strand.
TCAGCACAAGGCGCGAGAGCCTATAGGCTCCCGCGCCCCGATTGGCCGTCTTGCCAAGCCTACTTCGCGCCGTGGGCCGGATCCTTGACCTTCTCGACCTTGTCGAAGTCGACGTTGACCAGCTTGCCGCCGACCTTCTCGACCCGGCGGATATAGACCGTCTGGATGATGTCGCGGGTCTCCGGATCGATCGAGATCGGGCCACGCGGGCTTTCCCACGCCATGCCCTTGGCGGCAGCGATCAGCGACTCTCCGTCGGCCTTGCCGCCGGTCTTCTTGAGCACCTCGTAGATCAGGTGCATGCCGTCCCATCCGCCGGCCGAGAAGAAGTCCGGATTGCGGTGAAACTCGGCGTTATACGCCTTCACGAAATCCTCGTTGAGCTTCGACTTGTGATTGTAGTCGTAATGGCCCGCGGTGATGATGCCGATCGCGGTATCACCCATGGCCGCGAGCGCGTGCTCGTCGGTGATCTCGAGCTGGCCCATGACTTTCTTGGCCTCGATACCACGCTCCGACAGCGCCTTGCCGAACGCGCCGGGCTGCGCGCCCCCCGGGATGAACACGAAGATCGATTCCGGATTGAGATCCTTCGCCCGCTGCACATAAGCGGAGAAGTCCGGATTGGCGACCGCCATGCGCACCGAACCGACAATCTCGCCGCCCGCCGCCTTGAAGCCTTTCTGGAACCAGGTTTCGGCGTCAATACCGGGTCCGTAGTCCGATACCATCGTATAGGCTTTCTTGGCGCCGTGCTTCTTCGCAGCCCAGTCGCCGAGCGTATTCTCGAGCTGCGGGATGGTCAGCGAGGTGCGCGTCATGTACGGGGATTTCTCGGTGACGACCGAGGTCGCGGCGTTCATCACCACCATGAACTTCTTGGCCTCGGCGGACACGCCAGCCGCGCCGAGCGCTTCCGGCGTCAGCGTAAAGCCGGCGAGGATGTCGACGCCGTCGCGCACCACGAGCTCCTGCGCGAGACGCTTGGCGACGTCCGGATTGGGACCGCCGGTGTCCTTGCGGATCAGCTCGATTTTCTTGCCGGCGACGGTGTCGCCATGCTGCTTGACGTAGAGCTTGACGGCATTGTCCATCTGCGTCGCGGTGTCGGCGAACTGGCCGGAATAGGCCATGATCAGTCCGATCTTGATCGTATCCGCCGCCTGCGCCGAAGCGGCGCCAAAGACGGCCGCCGCGGTCGCAAGCAACAAGCCTGCAAATTTGTGCATAGTCGTTCCCTCCGATGCTATTCCAACGTCCAGTCGCGCGAACGGTATCCGACCATTCTTCAATGGGTCAATGATGCAATGCCACATGGGACGGGACGGACAGCGCCAGACATGACGGCGTTCGACGAAAGGCCTATCCGTGCTTGAGTTCGGCATCTTCGACCACCTTGACGGCAACGGCCTGCCGCTCGCCGAGTTTTTCGAGCAGCGGCTGCGCCTGATCGCCCTGATCGAGCGCTATGGCTTTCGCGGCTATCACCTCGCCGAGCACCATTCGACGCCGCTCGGCCTAGCCGGCAGTCCGAGCGTATTTCTGGCCGCGGCGTTCGCCCGCACCAGCCGGCTGCGGCTCGGCCCTCTGGTGTATGTCCTGCCGCTGCACCATCCCCTGCGGCTCTACGAGGAAATCTGCATGCTCGATCACCTGAGCGGCGGCCGGCTGATGATGGGAGTCGGCCGCGGCGGCGCGCTGATCGAGCACCAGCGCATGGGCGTTGAACCGAAGGATGCACAGGCGCTCTACCACGAGACCTTCGCAGTGCTGATGCACGCGTTCGACAATGACGTCGTGAACTTCGACGGCAGGTTCTTTCACTACAAGGACTACCTGATCCAGGCCAAACCGCTGCAGCGGCCGCATCCCCCGATCTGGTATGGCGCCCCCAACCCTGACGCCGTAGCCTGGGCGGCGCCGCGCGCGATCAACGTGGTTTCGCTCGGACCGGCCTCGCGCGCGCGGGCAATCGGCGACCGTTATCGTGAGGAATGGCGCGCGCTTGGTCGTACCGAAGGCGACTTGCCGAAGATCGGCATCACGCGTCACATCGTCGTCGCTCCAACCGACGACGATGCCAGGCGGATCGCGCGGCGGGCTTATGCGCGATGGGCAGCGGCCATCACGTTTCTCTGGGGGCATGCGCAACAGGATTTTCCGCTCAAGGACATCTACCCGAGGGATTTCGACTCGCTGGAAAAGATCGGCCACGGCATCGCCGGCGCACCGGCAACCGTGCGTGACTATCTGGACGCCGTGCAGCGCGAGACCGGTGTGACCTACATGCTGTGCCAGATGATGTTCGGCGACATGACCTTCGTGGAAGCCGAAACGTCACTCGGACTCTTTGCCCGCGACGTGATGCCGGCCTTTGCCACCTGATCGCCATGCTTCGACCACCATCGTGTCGCGGTTCCGCGATCGCCGTCACATCCTCGTCACGATGGACGCAGCGCGGCATGGCGGCGGAACGGACACTGCGCCCGGAGGTTTGATCGTGGGGTGCGCGGGGCGATCCATGACGATAAGGAGCAAATCAATGCGCAAGACATTTATCGCGATTGCGGCCGTGACGGCCCTTTCGACACCCGCGCTGGCGCAGCCGGTGTACAACAACGCGGCCCCCGTCGAGCTCGGCGTTGGCGCGGTGACCGGCACCGTGGTCGGCGTCGGCGTCTACAATGGCTGGTGGGGCAGCTCATTTGGCGGGGCCGCTTTGCCGACCTCCGCGGCAGGCGCGGCAACGGTGGGCGGCGTTGCCGGCGTCGGCACCGTGGCGTTGCTCGACGCCGCCATCCAGCCGTGCCGGGGCTTTCAGGCTTTCTTCGGCCTGAACCAGGGCGGCTGCGTCAACGGTGAATATGTCGGTTATGGGCCGCGCCGCGTCGTCCGCTGACGCGACGGCGAAAGAGGACAAACGCCGGGCGAGCTAGAACAGCTCGTCCGGCATTTCCATCATTGAGGCTGCGCCGGCCTGGATGCGCGCAAGGCGCGTCGCAGTTTCCGGCAGCATGCGCTCCATGAAAAAACGTGCGGTGACGAGCTTACCCGAATAGCGCGCCGCCGAGCCGTTCGCCTTCGGCAGCTTGGCGATCGCAGCGTCGGCGATCATGCACCACATGAAGCCGAGCGCGACCAGTCCGAACAGGTGCATATAGTCGATTGCGCCGGCGCCGGCATTGTCGGGCTTCGCCAGCGCGTTCTGCGCGAACCACATCGACGCCTGCTGCAAATGGCCGAGCGCCGCACCGAGCGGAGCGACATAGGGCTTCATCTGCTCATCACCGGCCTTGTCCTTCAGATAAGCCTGCACCTCATTGAAGAACGCCATGATGGCGCGGCCGCCGTCCTTGCCGAGCTTGCGACCGACCAGATCGAGCGCCTGGATGCCGTTGGCGCCTTCGTAGATCTGCGCGATGCGGGCATCGCGCACGAACTGTTCCATGCCGTGCTCAACGATGTAGCCGTGACCACCGAACACCTGTTGTGCTGCCACCGCATTGGCGAAGCCCAGATCGGTGAGCACGCCTTTGATGACCGGCGTGAGCAGGCCCATGTGGTCGTCGGCGCTCTGGCGCTCCTTCTGATCCCCGGAACGGTGGGCGACGTCGCCGCGCAGTGCGGTCCACAACACCAGTGCGCGCGCTGCCTCGTTGAAGGCGCGGATGCTCATCAGGGTGCGGCGGATATCAGGATGCACGATGATGGGATCGGCCGGCTTGTCGGGATATTTGGTGCCGGAGATGGCGCGGCCCTGCAGGCGCTCCTTCGCATAGGCCGCGGCATTCTGATAGGCGACCTCGGACAGCGCCAGACCCTGCACGCCGACACCGAGCCGCGCCTCGTTCATCATCGTGAACATGGCGTTGAGGCCGCGGTTTTCTTCGCCGATCAGCCAGCCGGTCGCGCCGTCGTAGTTCATGACGCAGGTGGCGTTGCCATGGATGCCCATCTTTTCTTCGATCGAGCCGCAACTGACGGCATTGCGCGCGCCGAGCGAGCCGTCGTCGTTGACCATCGTCTTCGGCACCACGAACAGCGAGATTCCCTTGGTGCCGGCCGGCGCGCCTTCGATACGCGCGAGCACGAGATGGATGATGTTGTCGGCAAGGTCGTGCTCGCCGGCGGAGATGAAAATCTTGGTGCCGGTGATCTTGTAGCTGCCGTCGGCCTGCTTGACCGCCTTGGTGCGCAGCAGGCCGAGGTCGGTGCCGCAATGCGGCTCGGTGAGATTCATGGTACCGGTCCATTCGCCGGCCACCATCTTCGGCACATACTTCTTCTTGATCGGGTCGGAGGCATGAGCGAGCAGGGCAGCGATCGCCCCCTGCGTCAGCCCGGGATACCTGGCGAAGGCCATGTTCGCCGAGCACATGAATTCGTTGACCGCCTCCGTGATCGTCGCCGGCAGGCCTTGCCCGCCAAACTCCGCCGGAACCGAGATGCCGATCCAGCCGCCCTCGACCAGTTGCTTGAACGCCTCCTTGAAGCCCTTGGGGGTGGTGACGCTGCCGTCGTCGTGGCGCGTGCAGCCTTCCGCATCGCCGACGCGGTTGAGCGGGGTGAGCGTCTCTTCGCAGAACTTACCGGCCTCGCGCAGCACCGCTTCGACGATGTCCGGTGAAGCGTCGGCAAAGCCCGGCAGGTTGCCGTAACGGTCGAAATGGAGCACGTCGTTCAGCAGAAACAGCGTGTCGTCGACCGGCGCTTTATATGTCGGCATCTCTCCCTCCCCGGGGCGTCCCCGCCGTCCCATCCGGCGCAATCCCCGACAAAATGCCGGGATTTGACGCAGATTATGACGTGCGCGGTTTACGCCCGTATTAAGCGGAGAACCGATGTCTGAGCGGTTGGTTCAGAAAACCTTAAATTCTTAATAGATCAATTGTTTACGAGCGCCGCGTTCAGACTTGGGTCGATCCGGCGCGTCTTAACCGCTTGTTTACCCTAAAGGTTAAAAACTCGGCCCCGGCGAGAGCGGGCCGATTTCTGTCGCAAAACCCGCCGACCTGCGCCGCTTCCCCGGGAGCCGCGCTGTTTTTTGCGCCTCACCTTGAACGCAGGCGAGCATGAAATTTGGCGCCCAGTGGAGCGTAAAAGGCATCCGGCCCGAGGCCCGAGAAACGGCGCGAGAAGCAGCGCGCCGTTCCGGCATGTCGCTCGGCGACTGGCTCAATTCCGTTATCCTCAACACCGCGGCCCAGCAGGGGGCCGACTCCGACGATCACTATGACGAAGCGGGCGGGGAGGATGCCGCCGCCGTCCATTCGCGCCTCGACGATCTCAACCGCCGCATCGAAAGCCTGACCCGGCGCGGCCCGGAGGCCTATGCGCCGCCGCATCACCGGCAACAGCATTACCCCCCACAGCCCTCTCTGCCGATGGCGCCGACCCTGGCGCCCGCCCCCACGCCGGCGCCGAACTGGGCCGGACGTCTTGACAATGCGGTGGCCGAGATCGCCGCGCGTCGGCGTGCGCTCAACGGCGAGTTGGCGCCGCAGCCTGCGCCGCCCGCACCGCCGCCCATTACGCGCGCGCCCCCGATTGCACCGCCGCCACCCGAATCGCCTCCGATCATCCGCGCGCCGACGCCGGCACAGGATCTGTCGGGGCTCGAAGAGCAGTTGCGCCAGATCACCGACCGCATCGACACCCTTCGCACGCCGGGCGTCGAAGAGGCGATCCATGCGCTGCGTGACGAGCTCGCCGAAATTGGCCGTTCGCTCAACGACGCCATGCCGCGACGGACGATCGAAACAATTGAACGGCAGATCCAGAGTCTCGCGGCGCGCATCGCGGAAGGTCGTCAGGCCGGCGTCGACAGCAATGCGCTTGCCGGCGTCGAGCAGGGCCTCGCCGAGGTGCGGGACGCGCTCTATCAACTGACGCCCGCAGAGAGCCTCGCCGGCTTCAGCGAGGCCATCCATGGCCTCGACCAGAAGCTCGATTACATCGTCGCGCAAAAAGACCCGGCGACGCTTCAACAGCTCGAAGACTCTATCACCACCCTGCGGCAGGTCGCCGGCCATATCGCCTCCAATGAAGCGGTGTCGAAGGTGGCGAGCGACGTTGCGATGTTGGCAGAGAAGATCGATCGACTCGCTTATGCCGGCGCGGGCAGCGATGCCTTGAGCGGACTGGAGCAGCGCATCGCCGCCTTGTCCGAGGCGCTGGCTGCGCGCAGCCAGGCCGGCGCGACGGTGCCGCCCAAACTCGAGGCGCTGGTCGGCTCGCTGTCCGAGAAAATCGAGAAGCTGCAAGGTTCGCGCGCCGACACGGTGGCCTTCGGCCATCTCGAGGACCGCATCGTCAAGCTGGTCGAGAAGCTCGATGCCTCCGATTCCCGCTTGGCTCATCTCGAGGCGATCGAGCGCGGGCTTGGCGACCTGCTCGTGCATATCGAGGAAATGCGCGCGCAGAAGGGCGAAAGCACGGGTTTGCGCAACGGCGTGACCGGCGGCGTCGATACATTGAAGCATGACATCGCCCGCACGCAGAACGAAATCGAGGCGGTCCACGCCACGCTCGGCCAGCTGATGGACCGGCTCGCCATGATCGAGCGGAATCTCCTCGCGCAAGCGCGC
>CAZNTY010000052.1:0-4764 GCA_964576085.1 uncultured Undibacter sp.
CGGCGTTCCGGCCGATGTCCACGGCCGTAACGCGGACCGTCGTCAGGGACGGATCCATCTGCGACGCGATTTCGATATCGTCGAACCCGGTAACGGAAATATCCTGCGGGACGCGAAGCCCTATCGCCTTTGCCTCAGCCATGGCGCCGATTGCCAGGGTATCCGTCGTGCACATCACTGCCGTAATGGAAGAGGCTTGTCTTATCAGTGTGCGCAGGGCCTCACGGCCCCCGGCGACAGAATGAGCCGCACCGATCACGTGCGAATCCGGCAGCGCCACGCCGATTTCTCCGAGCGCCTGCAGGATGCCGGCGTGCCGCGCCAGAGAGCGGTCGTTGGTTGCCGGCAGATTTGCGATTACGCCAAAGCAACGATGGCCGAGACCAAGCAGGTAGCGGGTCAGGTCATAGGTGGCGCCGACATTGTCGAATCCGATTGTCGGGATGCCGTACCGTGCCTTGCAGACGTAAGTCGTGACGACGGGGGTGCCCTGCCGGCGCAGCAGCTTCGGCAGTTTCGGCAGGTGATCGTCGCCGACCAGCACGATGCCGTCCACGCCGCGTTCCAGCAGTGACTGGACTTCCGTCAGTTCCTTCCTGGAGTCGTATTGCGAATTGGCGACCAGCAGGGTGTAACCGTGCTCGCTCAACCGGTTCTGCAGCGCTTCGATGCCTTCGGCAAAGATGCTGACGCCGAGTGTTGGCACCACCGCCCCGACCGTGAAGGTGCGGCCGGATTTCAACATCCGGCCGGCACTGTCGCGGGTATAAGACAGTTTGGCGATTGACCGGGCAACCCGTTCCCTCACCTCGGGGCGGACGATCTCTGGATGATTGAGGACGCGCGATACCGTTGCCGGCGATACGTCGGCGCTGCGCGCGACGTCTTCGAGCTTGGCCTTTCCGGTGCTGGCGGGACCGCGTCGCGCCTTGCCACGCTTGATCTGTCTCGGTGTTCGCATTCTCAGCGACCTGTGAAGTGGGCCTCACGCTTTTCGACGAAGGCGGCCATCCCTTCCTTCTGATCCACCGTGTGGAACGCGAGACGTAGCGCGCGGCGCTCGACGTCGAGGCCGGCCGACAAGGTCGTTTCGTAAGCGGCGAGCACGGCCTCCTTGCCAAGACGCGCGGCGATGGGCGCGCGGCTCGCGATCAGCTTTGCGAGCGCGATGGCCCGATCGGGCACTTGCGCGGCCGGCAGCATTTCCGCGATCAGGCCACGTTGCAGCAGTTCCGACGCGGTCACCGGCGTGCCGGTCAATACCATCTTCATGGCCAGCGATTTTCCGATCACGCGAGTCAAACGCTGCGTTGCGCCGTCGCCCGGAATGATGCCGATGGTGATCTCCGGCTGGCCGAACGCGGCGTCTTCGGCGGCGATGATGATGTCGGCGAGCATCGCGAGCTCCAGGCCGCCCCCGAGGCAAAGTCCGCGAACAGCGGCAACCATCGGCTTGGGAAAGCGTTCGATCGTGCGCCATGCCGATTGACGCGCATGATTGCTGATGGCCTCGAAGCCGTTGCGCTGCATTTCCTTGATGTCAGCGCCGGCGGAGAAGGCCCGTTCGTCGCCGGTGACGACCACGCAACGGATCGCCGGGTCGGTCTCAGCGGCCTGCAAGGCTAATGCTGCTTGCTTCAGCAATTCTCCGCTCAGCGCATTGCGCTGCGCGGGTCGGTTCAGTGTCAGTTGCAGCACGCCGTCAGCCACCGGCGATGTTACAATCAACTTTTCGGCCTCTGCCATGTGATGACCTGTCTGCGTCCTTTGGACTGTGTCGAACCGGATGTCCTCCGCAACGGTGTCAGGAGGGGCTAGCGGTGGCCATCACCATGCCAGGATGCGGCGGAGAGGGGCGATAGCCCCGCGACGGAATGTCACCCGGTGCGGGACGCCGCGGCGGCAAAGGCTGCAGCCCTCCAGATTCGAGTTACCCGGCGCGCCTCCCTCTGGATTCTGAAAACGATTTCATCTATGATGCGCGCATCGTTGGTTTTTGTAAATGCGGGCGCGAGTGTCGGGCGACGCGTTTTACGTGCTGCAGCGCACCCGAAAATAAGAATGACAAGGACCGCTTGGGAGTCGTGACGGTCGAAGATGCCTGAGGAACCTGGGGAGGAAGTCAGTTGGATCTTCTCGGCGGCATCCGCGTCCTGAGCTTCAATCATTTTTTCATGGGGCCGGCCGGCATGCAGTACCTGGCCGACCTCGGCGCCGATGTCGTCTCGGTCGAGCCGATCGACGGCGCGTTCCAGCGGAAATGGGGCGGCGCCAACAAGCGGGTTGACGGGCAGACCATGCTGCAGCTCGCCGCCAACCGAAACAAGCGCAGCCTGGCGCTCGACCTGAAATCGCCGGCCGGCATCGACATCGCGCGGAAGCTGGCGGCGAAGGCCGACGTGATCGGAGAGAATTATCGTCCGGGGGTCATGAAGAAGCTCGGTCTCGATTACGACGCCGTGCGCGTCATCAATCCTCAGGTCATCTATGCGGCGGCGTCGGGCTTCGGCCAGGACGGCCCCTATGCCGACCGGCCGGGCCAGGATCTGCTGATCCAGGCGCTGTCCGGGCTTGCCGCCATCAACGGCAAAGAGCCCGATGGCGCGCGCGCCGTCGGCGTATCAGCCGTCGACCATCACGGCGGGGCGCTGTTCGCGCTCGGCATTCTCGCCGCCCTGGTGCGGCGCGCCCGGACCGGGCAGGGCTGCCGCGTCGATGTCAACCTGCTGTCCGCCGCGATCGATCTGCAGGTCGAATCCTTCACCTGCTATCTCAATGGCAAGACGCCAGCCTCGGTCCGCCAGCCGCGCCACATCGCCGGCTGGTACTTCGGCGCGCCTTACGGCATCTACCGCAGCGCCGACGGCCATCTGGCGTTGTCGCTGAGCCCGTTGACGGCGGTCGGCGAAGCGCTCGGCCTCCCGTCGCTCGCCGGCATCGGCGATGCCGAAGGCTACGAGCGCCGCCAGGAGATTGCCGACCAGATCGCCGCCCGCCTGCTTGAGCGACCGAATGCCGCATGGATCGAGGCGCTCACCAGGCACGGCGTCTGGCATGCTCCGGTGAACGATTACGACGCCGTCGTCGCTGATCCGCAGGTGCGCCACAACGGCAATTTTGTAACGGTTGCGGGGGCGACCGGAAGCCCCGTCACGCTGGTGCGCCATCCCGTGCGATACGACGGCGCCGCGCCAGGCGTCACCCTGCCGCCGCAGACTTTGGGTGCGCAGACCTGCGAAATCCTCAAGGACATCGGCTACGGCGATGCCGAGATCGACGACCTTGCTGCCAGGGGAGTTGTCGGGCGGCCACGGCCGGAGGCCGACCCGGAAGCCAAGAAGCCGTCGGCGGCATGAATGACGTGTCTGTTCTGAAACAGGAAGACCAAGGGAGGAAGAAATGCTGAAAAGGAGAAGGCTGTTACTAGCGACAGTCGGCGCCGCAGCCGCGGCGTGGACGGCAGCGTGGGGCATGCCCGCGGCTCAGGCCGCGGAAACGCTCACGGTCTGCCACGGCGGCCATCCGATCATGGTCGCGAGCCAGAAAATGCTCGACAAATGGGCGAAGAAGGAAGGCGCCTCGCTGTCGACGACGCTGATCGCCTATGACGTCTACGTGCCGAAGGTCACGCAGATGCTGACCACCAACAGCCCGCAGTGCGACATCATCTGGCACAATGACGACTGGGGCCAGCTCTGGAAGCAGTACCTGGTGACGACGAACGACATCCCCGGCATGGAGACGACGGCGAAGCAGCCGCTCGAGGCCTTCTTCAACGACGACCATAAGTACACGGCGGTGCCGATGGCCCACACCATGGGCACGTTCTTCTATCGCAAGGACCTGATCGCGCCGAATGAAGTGCCCAAGACGCTCGACGAGATGGTCGCGCTCGGCGAGAAGCTGCAGAAGGAAGGCAAGGTCAAGTGGGGCTATGTCGGCGCCATGGCGTTCAACCACACCTGGTTCAGCCAGTGGTGGACCATGTGGAACAGCGGCTGCGACATCTTCAAGCCGGTCTATTCGCGCGACAACAAGGAGCTTACCGACAATGGCTGGACCCCGCTGATCGATCAGCCGTGCCACAAGAAGATCGTCGAGTTCTGGTGGGACAACCTCCACAAGAACAAGATCTCGCCGGAGTCCATGACGAGCTACGGCCGCAACGAGGCCAACGCGATCTTCATGGCGGGCGACGCGGCGATCACGGTCGCCGACTCGACCTTCTGGGGCGATTACAACGACAAGAACAAGTCGAAGGTCGCCGGCAAGGTCGGCATGGCGCCGTTCCCGGTCGGCCAGGATCGCAAGAAGCCGATCTCGTGGATCGACATCTGGGGCTGGGCGATCCCGAAGTCGGCTTCGCCCGCGCACCAGGCGCTCGCCAAGAAGCTGCTCGGCGAGATGCTGAACGACACCGAAGGCCAGGTGCAGATGTGGAACGAGACCGGCGGTCCGCCGCCGAACACCAAGGTTTGGGACATTCTGGCGGCGAAGGATCCCGTGTTCCAGCAGCTCAAGGTCGCGGATTTCGACCAGGAGCACGTGCATTCGGCCTATTACTTCCCCAACTGGCCGAAGGTGCACAAGGCCTACTCGGACGTCGTCATCAAGGCCCTGACGGGCAAGCGTGAGGACATCGGAAGCGTCCTTACGGCGGGCGTGAAGACCGTCCACGACGCCGCGGTCTCGCAATAACGGGCCGCGCTTAGTCCGATGGCGAAGACGACAAGTCCCGGCCCATCAGCTCCCCTGGCGCCCGCT
>CAZNTY010000053.1:0-13781 GCA_964576085.1 uncultured Undibacter sp.
ATGAGGATGTGCGGACCGCGCGCGACCCGGATGCGGCGCTGATGGAATTTCTGGTCTCGACCTATGAGGCGGCGGCGGATTTGGGGAAGTGGGACCGCGCGGCGCTGGAATGCGCAGTGGGCGTGCCCGGCGTGGTGCGGAAGGTGTAGCTTGCTCCGCTCATTCCCGCCCCGCCTGCGCGGGGGCAGGCTCCAGCGGGCATCCAGTTCTTTCTTTTTGGCTCCGGCTCCCCGCTGGAGCCTGTGCTCGGGCCGGCCGGAGGCCGGACCCGAGTGCGGGGACGAGCGGAGGATCAGGTCATCGCCGCGGCGAGCCGCTTGGCGTGCTCGGCGAGCACCTCGGGCTTTTCCTTCTCGCTCGCCGGCGGCTTCATGGCGACGCCCTGCTTGCGCGGGATGACGTGGATATGCAGGTGGAACACCACCTGTCCGCCGGCGCCTTCGTTGAACTGCTGGACGGTGATGCCGTCGGCGTTGAACGCGGTCATCGCCGCCTTGGCGATCTTCTGCGTGACGGTCGCGGCATGGGCGAAATCGGCCGCCGGCACGTCGAGGATGTTGCGGGCCGGCGCCTTTGGCAGGATGAGCGTGTGGCCGGGCGCGCGCGGCATGATGTCGAGGAAGGCCAGCGCCTTGTCGTCCTCATAGACCTTGTAGCAGGGGAACTCACCGCGCAGGATCTTGGCGAAGATGTTGTTGGGATCATAGCTCGGCATAGGCGTCCTCATTCGTCATTCCGGGGCACGCGCCATAAACGCGGTCACGCGAGTCTTCGACGCACTATGGCGCGTGAACCCGGAATCCAGAAAATCTTTCATCCGCCTCTGGATTCCGGGTCCCGCGCTTTGCGCCGTCCCGGAATGACAGGAGGCGCTAGTCTTGCTCCACCAAATCCTTGCGGAACGGCGCGGCCGCCGCAAGCTCCTCGCCGGCGGCGTCGACATAGGCGCGCTCGCGGGCGAGATAGTCGGCGATCGCCCGCCGCAGCGCCGGATTGACGATGTAGTGCGCCGAATAGGTGGTCGCGGGCAGGTAACCGCGCGCCAGCTTGTGCTCGCCCTGCGCGCCGGCTTCGACCCGGGCGAGCCGGTGCCGGATCGCGTAGTCGATCGCCTGGTAATAACAGAGCTCGAAATGCAGGAACGGGTGGTGCTCGACGGCGCCCCAGTTGCGGCCATAGATGGTGTCGCGGCCGTGGAAATTGATCGCGCCGGCGATCCAGCGGCCGTTGCGCTTGGCCTTCACCAACATAATACGGTCGGCCATCGCCGCGCCGACGATCGAAAAGAACTCCCGCGTCAGGTCGGGCCGGCCCCATTTGCGCGAACCGGTGTCCATGTAGAAAGCGAAGAAGGCGTTCCAGACGCTCTCCGTGAGGTCGGATCCCGTCAGCCAGTGGACCTCGATGCCGGGGACAAGGGCATCCTTGCGCTCGCGGCGGATCGCCTTGCGCTTGCGTGATGAGAGGTCGGCGAGGAAATCGTCAAACGTGGCGTAGCCGCGATTGTGCCAGTGGAACTGCTGGTCGGTGCGCAGCAGGAAGTCGCGCTCGCCGAGCGCGCGCCACTGGGTCTCCGGCAAGAACGTCACGTGGGCCGACGACAGGCCGTTACGTGCCGTAATCTCCGTAATGGCCTCGGCCAGCGCGGTGATGGCCGCCTCCGCCCGCGGCCCCGGCCTCGCCAGCAGGCGCGGGCCGGTCACCGGCGTGAATGGCACGGCAACTTGCAGTTTGGGATAGTAGTTGCCGCCAGCGTGTTCGAAGGCTTCGGCCCAGCCGTGGTCGAACACGTATTCGCCGCGCGAATGGCTTTTGAGGTAGCAGGGTGCGGCCCCGATCAGGGTGCCATCGCCGGTTTCGACCAGCAGGTGGTTGGGTTGCCAGCCCGTGCGCGGGCCGACCGAGCGGGACGCCTCCAGAGAGACAAGAAATTCATGTGATATGAATGGATTGTCTGGAAATCCTCGTGTTGATAACTCTGTGGATAAGCTATCCCCGTTATCCTCATCTTTTACTTTAGGTGTGGATAACAGGTCAGCGCCGGCGCAGGCATTCCAGGCTTCGGCGGGGATTGCCGCGAGCGAGGTTGCCAGCCGGACCGTCAAGTTGGGCATCGGCGTCATTTCAACCGGACTGTAGGGCCGAAACGGGGCGTGGGCCATCCGGCGCGTCAGCGGCAGGTGATCTGGTCGTAACCGGTCGGATTGCCCCACCAGTCGAGCTGGGTGTGCGGATAGCAGTTCGGCGCCACCGGGAAACAGCCAAGTTTGGTGCAGGCAATGTGGCTGGGCGGCACGGCGCGGCGTGCCGCGTGCGATGTTTGTGCTTGCGTGGTCGACGGATTGGTCGACGGTTTGGCGCCGGCGAGGCCGGGCGTGAGCACGGCGGCGAGCGCCAGGATGATGACGGAAAGGCGAGTCATGATCGGTCCTTTGCTGCCCCCGATATAAGAACACCGTGGCCGCCTCGCAGGATGCCGGGTTTCGCAGGGCTGGCTCTGATGGGAACCCGAGCTACGGGCGGAAGCCCTCGAAGATGATCTGGTCGGCGTAGTGCAGCACCCTCTGCCGCTCGGCTTCGCTGCGGACGGTCCAGGTGAGGACCGGCCGGCCCAACAGGCGGGCGATGGCCGGAACCGGAGCCGGCAGGTCGTGGCTGCTGTAGGCGATGAACTGCGGCCGGCTGCGGCCGGCGTGCAGCAGGAACGCCAGGCTGCGGCGTTGCGATGGTGATAGCGCGCTCCACTCAGCATGGTCGTAGCGGCGTTCGGCCACGATGCCGCGGGTCAGGCCGGGCGCGATGGCGCGCAATGCCTCAATCGGCCGCGGGTCGAACGACATCACGGCCACCGGCCCGCGATAAGTCGCCAGGACCTCGGCGGCACGCATCGCAAGCCGCGTATCGCCGTCGAAACGGCTCTTCAACTCGATGACGAGGGTGGTCCGGCCGCCAACCAGCTCGCACAATTCGACCAGCGCGAGAATGCGGTCGCCGCCGGTCTTGAAGCGCACCGCCTTGATATCCTTGGCGTTCAAGGCCGCAAGGCGGGCGCTGCCCTCGGTCAGGCGGCCGAGCGCGTCATCGTGATGCACCATCGCCTCACCGTCGGCGCTAATCTGCAGGTCGGTCTCGATGCCATAGCCGCCGGCAATCGCCGCCGTGAAAGCAGACGTGGTATTCTCGACCACTCCAGCCGACAGATTGTGCAGCCCCCGATGCGCGATCGGTCGTGCCGTCAGCCAGTCGAGCGCGCCCATGTGACGCCCCGTCAGGCGACTTCGACCATCGCCTCGACCTCGACCGCCGCATCGAGCGGCAGCGATGACACCCCGATCGTCGAGCGGGCATGGCGGCCGATGTCGCCGAACACCTCCACCATCAGGTCCGACGCGCCGTTCATCACCTTCGCGCCCTCGGCAAAGCCCGGCGCTGAACTGATGAAACCGCCGAGCCGCACCACACGCCTGACCTTGTCGAGATCGCCGAGCGCGGCTTTGGCTACGGCGAGGCAGTTGATCGCGCTGGCGCGCGCGGCCCGTTGTCCGTCCTCGACCGAAACGGCGGCGCCGAGCTGGCCTTTGGCGACGAGCTTGCCGTCAGCGCCGTAGCAGAGCTGCCCCGAAATGATGAGGAGATTGCCGGCGCGCGCGCAAGGCACGTAGTTCGCCAAAGGCGCGGACGCCGTCGGCAGTGTAATGCCGAGTTCAGCCAGCCTGTTGTCCACCGCGCCCATGACGATCTCCCGTTCTACGGCGCCCGTGTTTGGCCGATCGTGTCAGCGGGCGCAAGCCGCAGCCCCTATCTTGCCTTGATCGTGCACTGTATAGGCGCAAGCTGCGCTGGCCAGAATCGCGTGGGGACCCGAATGGTCAAGATCGGAATTGCCGCCGGGGCATGTTTTGCAGGGGCGCTGGCCTGTGCGGGTGTGCTTCATGCCGCGCCTGCGACACCGGCGGCCGACGACGTGGTACTGACCCCGCATCGGGCCTTTTATGATCTGAAGCTCGCGCGCACCAACGGCACGCGCGCGGTCAGCAGTGTTCGGGGGCGAATCCTCTACGATTTTTCCGGCAACGCCTGTGAAGGCTATGCGCTGAAGTTCCGCCAGGTCTCCGATCTCGACTCGCAGGAGGGGCGGGACGCCCTCAGCGATCTGAGCTCGACGACCTGGGAGGACGGCCGGGCGAGGAAATATCGATTCAGTTCCGAAAACAAGCTCAACGAACAGACCAGCGACGTGGTCGACGGGTATGCCGACCGCAACGCCGACAGCGTCGCCGTCACCCTCGATAAGCCGGCCGGCAAGACGTTTAAGGTGCCGGTCACAGCCGTGTTCCCGACCGAGCACATGCGCAAGATCATCACCGCCGCGCGCGCCGGCAAGAAGGTCCTTGAGTTGATCGTTTATGACGGCTCGGAAAACGGCGAAAAGCTGTACAACACGCTCACCGTGATCGGCCAGCCGATCCCTCCCGGCGGCTCGCCGCCGGACGATGTCGCCGCCAAGACGCCGGAGCTGGCGGCGCTGACGCGCTGGCCGGTCACCGTCAGCTATTTCGATCGCGATGTGACGAAAGAACGCAGCGGCGAGGAAACCCCGACCTATTCCATCACCTTCGAGCTTTACGAAAACGGAATTTCCCGCGCGCTGATGCTGAATTATCCCGATTTCAGCATCAGCGGCGTGCTGTCATCGCTCGATATCAAGAAAGCCAAGCCCTGCAAATAAGGCGGGCTAATCCTCACGCCCCAGCGTCAGGCCTTTGACGACCGCGGCATGGCCGAATTTCTCGCGTAGCCGGTCGATCGCATGCTCAGCCTCGGCGCTACGGCGATCGAGCAGGTCGGCGCTGTCTTCGCCCTGCGTCTCGATCAGCTGGCTCACGCCGATTCCGATCAGCCGATACCTGGTGCCGCCGGTTTCGTTGACCAGCAGATCGCGGCCGGCGGCGAAGATGATGTTGGCGAGCTGCGTCGGATGCGGCAACGAGCGGGCCCGGGTGCGAATCTTGAAGTCCGCGCTCTTGAGCTTGAGCGTGACAGTCGACCCGGCCAGTCCGGCGCGCTTGAGGCGCGCGGAGACACGCTCTGTCAGATCCCACAGGTACTGTTCGAGGGGGCGGAACTTGGCGATGTCGGTGTTGAAGGTGGTTTCCGCCGATATGCTTTTGGTTTCGCGCGCAGGATCGACGTGGCGGTCGTCGATCCCGCGAGACAGCCGCGCCAGGCGCCGGCCTTCGACGCCGTAGCGGCGCATCAGGTCGTGCTCGTCGGCGTTCTGGAGATCACCAATCAGGCGAAAGCCATCGGCGGCGAGCTTCGCGGCACTGACGGCTCCGACGCCATAGATGAAGCCGACCGGTTTCGGCGCCAGGAACGCCGGTGCTTCGGCGAGGCTCAACACCGCGAAGCCGCGCGGCTTGTCCAGATCGGACGCGATCTTGGCCAGGAACTTGTTGGCCGATAGGCCGATCGACACCGTGATGCCGAACTCGCGTTCGACCTGGAGCGCGAAGCGCGCGAGCTGCTTGGCGGCGGAGAGCCCATGCAGCCGTTCGGTGCCAGTGAGATCGAGGAAAGCCTCGTCGATCGAAAGCGGCTCGACTTGCGGGGTCAAGTCGAGCATGGCCCGCCGCACCGCGCGGCCGGTCTCGACATATTTCGCCATCTGCGGCTTGATGACGACGGCCGAAGGACAACGCCGCAGCGCCTCGAACATCGGCATCGCTGATCTGATGCCGTAAGTGCGCGCGATATAGCAGCAAGCGGCCACGACGCCACGCTTGCCGCCGCCGACGATGACCGGCTTGTCGGCGAGCGACGGATCGTCCCGTTTCTCGATTGTGGCATAGAACGCGTCACAATCGACGTGCGCGATCGCCAGTTTTGCAATTTCCGTATGCCGTACGAGACGGGGCGAGCCGCAGGCGCGACAGCGTGTGCCGCTGTCCGCGTCGGCAAGACAGTCGCGGCAGAATCCGGGCGTCACGGCACGTCCCGTTCCCAGGAACCACCGGCGAGCGCCTCGCGCGCCTGGGCGACAGCCGTCGGCGCAATGTCCGCATCCTTGGCAAACGCGAGCAGCAGCGGCTCGTAGCCCAGAACGTGATCGAGGACGCCGACCAGGAAGCCTGGTTCGTGCGCTGCGGCGCGCAGTTCGGCCGGCCCGATTCCGGTCAGGGCCAGGAAACGGCCGAGCTCCGCGGCATCGCTGCCGATGAAGGTAAGCGCCTGAATCGCCAGATGTTCTGCGGCTTCCCGGGAAACCTTGGGGGGCTTTTTCATCGATCGGATTTGCGTTTCCGTAATGAATCGGAATTACCGTCATCATGCCTCAGCGCGGGCCGGCGGGCGACCGGCCTGAGCAGGCTTTGGGGATTGCGGCGGACGGTGGGATATCAGCGAGACATGGCCAAGACGGTCCTGATCGTGGAGGACAACGAGCTCAATATGAAGCTCTTCCACGACCTGTTGGAGGCGCATGGCTATTCGACCGTCGGCACGCGTAACGGCATCGAGGCGCTCGATCTAGCGCGCAAGCATCGCCCCGACCTGGTTCTGATGGACATCCAGCTACCGGAGGTATCGGGCCTGGAAGTGACGAAATGGCTCAAGGACGATCCCGAACTCAAGACCATTCCGGTGATCGCGGTCACAGCTTTCGCGATGAAGGGCGACGAGGAACGCATCCGCGAGGGGGGCTGCGAGGCCTATCTCTCGAAGCCGATCTCGGTCGGCAAGTTCATGGAAACGATCCGCAGCTTTCTTGGAGCCGCTTGAAGGACGATTGAGTGATGAGTGCGCGTGTTCTCGTGGTCGACGACGTTCCGGCCAATGTCAAATTGCTGGAAGCGAGGCTGTCGGCTGAGTATTTCGACGTGACCTGCGCGCACAGCGGCGTCGAGGCCCTGGCGATCTGCGAGCGTGCCGAGTGCGACATTGTGCTGCTCGACGTGATGATGCCGGACATGGACGGCTTCGAGGTCTGCCGCCGGCTCAAGTCCAATCCTGCCACCCACCATATCCCGGTCGTCATGGTGACGGCGCTCGACCAGCCGTCCGACCGGGTGCGTGGACTCGATGCCGGCGCTGATGATTTCCTGACCAAGCCGGTGAGCGATGTCGCGCTGATCGCGCGCGTTCGGTCGCTGGCGCGGCTCAAGCTCGTCACCGACGAGCTGCGCATGCGCGCCGTGACCTCGAAGGAGATCGGCATCCTGAGCGCCGAAAGCGATGCGGTCGGGGAGACCGGCCGGGGCGGGCGCATCCTGGTCGTCGACGACCGCGAGTCGTCCTATGAGCGGATGGTGGCGACGCTTGCGACCGAGCACACCGTCGAAGTCGAGAAGGACCCGAACGAGGCGCTGTTCCATGCCGCCGAAGGCAATTACGACCTGATCATCGTTTCGCTTGGGCTCAAGGATTTCGACGGACTGCGGCTGTGCAGCCAGATCCGATCGCTTGAGCGCACGCGCAACGTGCCGATCCTGGCGATGGCGGAGCAGGACAACCATACACGCCTGCTGCGTGGGCTCGAAATCGGCGTCAACGACTACCTGGTGCGACCGATCGACAAGAACGAGCTGCTGGCGCGGGCGCGCACGCAGGTCAAACGCAAGCGCTACACCGAGCGGCTGCGCGACAACGTGCAGCTCTCGATCGAGATGGCGATCACGGACGGCCTGACCGGCCTGTTCAACCGCCGCTACATGGAGAACCACCTCTCGACGCTGGTCGACCAGTCCGCCGCACGCGGCAAGCCGATCACCGTGATGGTGCTCGATATCGACTACTTCAAGTCGATCAACGACAGCCACGGCCACGACGCGGGCGACGACGTGCTGCGCGAGTTCGCGCTGCGCGTGCGCAAATGCATCCGCAACATCGATCTCGCCTGCCGCTACGGCGGCGAGGAGTTCGTGCTGGTGATGCCGGAGACCGACAAGGCGGTGGCGACGATGGTGGCGGAGCGGCTGCGTCGCCGCATCGCATCGGAGCCGTTCGCGATCCAGCAGGGCGCGCGCAATATCGACGTGACGATCTCGATCGGCATCGCCAGCGCCAGCGGCGCCGCCGACACCGCGGCCGCGATCCTCAAGCGCGCCGACACGGCGCTTTATCAGGCCAAGCGCGACGGTCGCAACCGCGTGGTGCCGGACGCGGCCTGAGAGTCAAAACCTGACTCGCAGGCCCGCGAACACTGCACGCCCATCTCCCGGGTTGAACAAAGTGGAGGCGGGCGTCGCCCGGTCGATGATGCTGGTCGACGAGATGTAATGTTTGTCGAGCAGGTTGCGGCCCTCGATGTAACCGCTGATGCGGCCATTGTCGTACGACGCCTTGAGGCCCAGCAACGCATAAGGCTCGGTCTGGAGCGTATTGGCGCTGTCAACGTAATAGGCTTCGGGCACCCATTCGAGATTAGGACCCACTGAGAAGCCGCTCGGATGCTTGTACAAAAGCTCCGCGCGCAGATAGTGCGGCGGTGCGCCCGGCAGCCGGTTATTCCCGAAGGTCGCGTCGCGGTCGTAGAAGAAGTCGCTGTAGGTGTAGGCGATATTAAGCCAGAGCCGGTCCGGCTCGGTGCCGTAAGTGAACAGGCCCTTCATGATCGCGACGCCAGCGGCTGCTTCGATGCCCTGGTGCACCGTGCGATCCGCATTGGTGACATTGCAGTTGCCAAAAGTGCTGAAAAAGCATTGCAACTCGTTGCGGATGTCGGACCGGTAGATCGAGAAGTCCCATGTGTAATCGGCGCGATGAGCGCGGGTGCCGATCTCGAAGGTCGTCGCGGTCTGCGCCTTGATCTCGTAGAACGGGATCGCCGGCGCGGCGCCATTTCCTTCGCCGAAGCTCGGCGCCTCACCGCTGCGCGAGACATTGGCATAGACCTGAGCCTTCGGCGCGATGTCCCACAGCAATCCGACCTTCGGACTGAAGATGCTGTAGTCGGCGCGTCCGGGCAAATCGCCTTCGGTGGTGAAGTTCACCGCCTGCTCACGCACCGCGTAGAGGTATTGCGCGCCGGCGACGATGGCGACCTGCGGCAGAACATAGAACGAGTTCTCGGCATAAGCGGTGTAGTTCTGTGGCTTCTGCGACAGGGATTTGGTCTGTGCTCCCTTGTTGCCGCCGGTATTGACATATTGGTCGGCGTCGATATCGCCGTTCAAAACATAGAAGCCGGCGACGAAGCGGTTGCGGCGGCCGGCGAGCGTGCCGTCCGACACGAAACGGCCGAACGCGCCGTAGTCGTGATATCTGTAGTCGAGCCATTCGAAGATCGGATGCATCAGGTGGCGGTCGACCCCGAACACGCCGAAATCGAGCGTGCCCTGGTCGAGGCGAATGGTGGTCTTGTTGGCGATCCGTCCGGTATCGATGTTGCGTTGCCAGTCGTTGGCAACATTGTTGGCCGCAGCGGTGCGCGGGCTGTCCAGGGCGCTGTCCTTTGTGACTTCACCGGGAATGCGCTGGCGCACCCGGTTGACGTTGAAATAGAACCGCGTCTCTACGTCCGGCGTGACGCGGTAGCCGAAATTGCCACTGGCGCGCTGGCCGTCGCCGTCGCTGTGATCGCGATAGCCGTCATTCGTCCAGTTCGAGCCGGTCAGGAAATAGTCGAACGGCCCGAACGCCCGGCCGGAACTGACCTGTTCGCGCAGCAGGCCGAAGCCGCCGCCGTCGATGCGCGCATCGAGCGTGCTGGCGTCGCGGCCGCTCGGCGTGACGAAGTTGATCGCGCCGCCGAGCGCATTGGCGCCGTAGCGTAATGCGTTCGCACCCTTGAAGATCTCGGTGTAGCGGTAGGCCGTCGGATCGATCTCCTGGAAGTCGCCGTAGCCGTCCGAGGTGTTGATCGGAATGCCGTCCATGAAGAGCTGCGTGCTGCGCAGATGGAAGTTGCGCGACAGCCCGGAGCCGCGGATCGAGAGGCGGACGTCGTCGCCCCATTTCGGCTGCGCCCACACGCCCGGCGTGAAATCGACGATGTCCTTGAGCGTGCGCGCCACGCCGGTCTTGACGGCGGTGTCGGGAACAATCGCGACGGCGCCGGGCGTCTGCTGGATGTCGGCGCGTGCCGCGTCGGTGCTGGGAACGGTTAAAGACGACGCCGGCGCATTGACGATGATCTGGGGAAGCGAAACGGCGGTTTGAGCAGTCGCACAGGCTGGAATAAGCGCAAGCGCGAATGCGCAGCGCAACACAGAGGTCTGTGTCATGAGAAACCCTTTCAACGTTTGACGTGAGACGGCGACGGAGCGCAGGTGTCACACGACGTTGGGAGGGCCTCGGGGCAGGGATTGATGGGAAACGCGGGCCGGGCGCGGCTCTGCCGCCGGCGGCGCGGCGAGCTCGGTCGAGCGCGGAAGCGGGATGAAGAATGCCACGTCATCCGGCGCAGCTGCGGCCGGCGCCGCGTGGCACAGGACGCAACAGTCGCAGCAGGAATGTCCGCCGGGTGCCGGCAGGGTCGTTCCCGCGTCATCTGCGGTCGCGGCGGCATGGTCGCCGCTATGGCAGATAACTGTGAGCGGATCGGATGGCGCGGGGTAAGGCGCCGCGATGCCGTTGCTGGCCAGCCCGGCGAACGCAACCTGAACCGTGACCGCAAGGATCACCAGACAGGCCAGGACGCGTCGAATAGACCGTTGCATTGCCGCCAAGTTTCAACCGACGCCGGACGCTATCACCGACCACTCCTGGCGCATAGCGCGCTTCGACACCGTTCTCCCCACGCTCGATGCAGCGCCGACTGTGCTCCGAGAGGGAGAATCAGTCGCATCGCCCGGCAGGAGGCGGCCTGCCGAGGCGCGGAATAGCGCGGCAATTCCAAAGGTTTAAAAATCGATTGGTGTGCCGGAGGGCTTGGTTTAACCTTCACTCCGGCTTGTCCGCCGCGTCGGCAAGCCGTGCAGACAGCGTAATTCAATACCCTGCGGAGTGCTCAGGTCCGCCGCATCTCCTGGGTCCGTAGGGTTCGGTCGGCCGGGAAGCGGTGCGAGTGGCCTCCTCAAGACGCCGCTTCCGGCCGACCACCATTTCGGCCGCGTGAAGCAGGTCACGCTGCTTCTGCGAAAAGCAGATCAGGGCCGTACCACGGTCCAGCCCTTTTCGGCCAGCTCGATCAGCTCGACGACGCCCGCCTTCACCCGTTCGGCGTTCGGCACCAGCGGCGGCTCCTTGCCTTCCTTGCGCGCCATCGAGTCCAGCGTGTTCTCGCAGGCTTTGAAGCTGACGTTCGGCATGCTCTGCTGGAACGACTGCAGACGGGGCTTCACGGGGGAGGTGTCGGCGCGCAGCATGTGCAGTCCGGCGTTGAAGGCGACGATCTCGATATCGACGTCGTCACCTTTCTCGGAATAATACCGCGAGACGTTGGCCGCGACGTTGAGCACGGCGTTCATCTTGTCGGGATCGTTGTCGCTGATCTGCAGTGCGAGCTTATGGTGCTCGCTGGCGACCGCCGGCGCGGCAACGAGCAGCAACGTGGCGGCAAAGGCGGCGCGCAGCAGGGCGGTCATCGACGTCTCCATCGGAAAATCTGCGCGGAGATTAGCAGCTTCGTGGAGGCGGTGCCGCGTCACAGTGGCGTGACGCGCTAAAATGCAAAGGGCGCCCCGTCGGCGCCCTTGTTTGGAGAATTATTTGATCTTGGATTCGCGATACTCGACATGTTTCTTCGCGATCGGATCGTATTTCTTCTTGACCAGCTTGTCGGTCATGGTGCGCGAATTCTTCTTGGTCACGTAGTAATGACCGGTGTCGGCGCTCGACACGAGCTTGATCTTCAGGCTGACGGCTTTGGCCATGGTGTCCTCGGAGCTTGTGGCTTGAATTCGGCCGGAAACCTATCCGCCGGACGGCAAATGTCAAGGAAACGAGATTTTCGCGGGGTTTAGAGCAATTCGCGGACGAACCGCTGGTTCTCCATGTAGTAGAGCGGCACCGGCAGGTCGTGGCCCATGCCGGCTTCGATGCGGGCCTGGAGCTCCTCCAGCACCACCACCGTGATGCTCGGCAGGTCCAGCTCTGTTGCCTGCCGGATCGGAATCCACACGAGCTCGACCAGCTCGCTGTCGGGGCCGACCACGCCGTCGATCTTATGGGCGACGAGTTGCGCGTCGGCGGTGAAGAAGCGCGTATCGAAGCGCTTGGGCCGCCGCGGCGGCGTGATGGCGCGAGCGATGAAATGGATGTTGGCGAGGTTTGGCAGCACGCCGGCCGCGGCGAAAGCCTGCCATTCCGCGGCCGGTGCAATGGGCGGCGTTGTCGTCTTTTCGCCGAGCATCAGGCCGGTTTCTTCAAAAGTCTCACGCACAGCGGCGAGTGGAAAAGCGCGGGGCGGCGGAACTTGTTCGTCGCGCGGGCGCTTCGCGACTTTCTCGGCAGCGACAGCGTCGAGTTCCGTCATGGCCGGCATCCGTGCGTCCGCCGCCTCGATGCGGCCGCCGGGAAACACGAACTTGCCGGGCATGAACTTGTGACTGGCATGACGCCGGCCGAGCAGCACCTTGGGATCGGGCCCGCGGCGGTCGATCAGCATCAGGGTCGCCGCGTCGCGCGGTACGCTGTCGGGGAACGACTGGTCGCGCTCCAGCCCCATCATGTAATCGAGCTGACGTTGGCCGAAATTGTCGTCTGCAGTTGCCGTCATGACGCCTTGCGCTGTCCCTTGTGCTTGCTGCGTCCGCGATGCGGCCGCCGGCGGTCTTGATACGAAGCCCGGCGCGCGCCGTCAAAGCGTCCAGCGGAGATCAATTCGAAACGCAAGGCGCCGGCGACCGGTGCCGCCTCGATCAGCTTGACGACGACCGGGTCGCCGAGCCTATAGGTCTCGCCGCTCGAGCGGCCGATCATGGCGTGTCGGCGCTCGTCGAAGCGGAAATAGTCGTCGCCGATGGTGCGTGCCGGCACGAAGCCGTCAGCTCCGGTGTCGCGCAGCTTCACGAACAGGCCGGCCCGGGTGACGCCGGAAATGCGCCCGTCGAAGGTCGCGCCGATACGGTCGGCAAGGAAGTGCGCGATCAGCCGGTCGGCAGTCTCGCGCTCGGCCAGCATCGCGCGTCGCTCGGTCGCGGAAATCTGCGCGGCGACCTCCGACAGCGATTTGACATCGGCGTCGTCCGGTAAGCCGTCGTTGCCGAGCCTGAGCGCGCGGATCAGCGCACGGTGCACGATCAGGTCGGCGTAGCGGCGGATCGGCGAGGTGAAGTGCGCGTAGCGGCGCAGGTTGAGGCCGAAGTGGCCGTAATTCTCCGCGGCGTATTCGGCTTGCGACTGGCTGCGCAGTACAACTTCGTTGACGAGCTGCTCGGCGTCCTTGCCCTTGACCTGTTGCAGCACGCGGTTGAACGCCTGCGGCCGCAGCGCGCCGGTTTTGGCGAACGGGATATCGAGCGTGGCGAGAAATTCACGCAACGCCATGATCTTTTCCATCGTCGGCTCGTCATGCACGCGATAGATCAGCGGCACCCGCGCGCGCTCCAGGGTCTCGGCGGCGGCGACGTTGGCGAGGATCATGAATTCCTCGATCAGCCGGTGCGCCTCGAGCCGTTCCGGCGTCACCACGCGGTCCACGGTGCCGTCGGCTTTCAGCAGGATCTTGCGCTCCGGCAGGTCGAGATCGAGCGGCGAGCGCTCGCTGCGCGCCTTCACCAGGGTCTCGTAGGCGGCGTAGAGCGGCTTGAGGATCGGCTCGACCAGCGGCTCCGACTCCTCGTCGCCACGGCCGGAAATCGCAAGCTGCGCCTGCTCGTAGGAGAGCTTGGCGGCCGAGC